>JAFDYG010000456.1 GCA_018267545.1 Bacteroidota bacterium | reverse complement strand
TCGATAAAATACCGGGAAGTAAAACGGGCCAATTCCCCCGTCTCGCTAAAGAATTTCCGAAGCCTGGCTGTCTGCGCGCTCATACGTGATTGACTTTCACGGGCAATTTATTGCGCATACTTTTCAAATCCGATGAGAGCCGTCAATAGAAGGCATGATTCGAATCAAATAGCCCGGCTGAATACCGGCTTGCCACATCCGATCTCCATATTGCCCCTTACTTTTTCATCGCGCAGCAGATGCAGATCGAAAGCCTTGCAAACATGACGCAGCAGCGTATTCCCCTTTTTTGTCAACCGCACCACACTGCCCTCCCCCACATGCACCAGCCCATCCTCCTCCAATACCCGCAGCTGCGGAATCGTCCATTCCGAATAGGCCTTCACCCAGACCGGGTCCAGCACCGTCCTTCCGGTCGTAGCAATGTCCAGGATATGCCGTTTAAAAACCCGGTCCTCCTCCGAAAGAAAATAGCCCTTCTTCACCGCCAGCCTACCCTCCCTGACCGCTCTGTAATAGTCCGTCAGCGCCTTGTCGTTCTGCGCATAACCATCTCCGGAATCGCTGATAGCCGAAACCCCCAGGCCCAGCAGCATCCCGCTGGCCTGCGTCATATACCCCATAAAATTCCGGTGTAGCCTCCCTTCCCGCCATGCCGCATATAGCTCGTCCGTCTCCAGTGCAAAATGGTCCATCCCGATATTGGTATAACCGGCTTCGGAAAGCCAGGTCTTGCCCTGCTCATACAACGCCAGCTTTTCGGCCGCACCCGGCAGCTCCTGCTCGTTAATCCATTTCTGTGAACAGTTCAGCCACGGCGTGTGCGCGTAGCTATAGAAAGCAAGCCTGTCCGGCCTCAGGCTCAAAGCACCGTTGATGCTATGCCTAAGCCGATCCACATTCTGTAACGGCAGTCCATATATAAGATCGAAATTAATCGCAGTAAAACCCACCTCCCGGGCATCCGAAACCGCACGAGCCAGATTCTCGAACGGCTGTATCCGGTGAATCCGCTCCTGCACCTCCCGGTTCAAATCCTGTACACCATAACTGATGCGCCGGAAACCCAACCCGGCCAGCCGCTCCAAATGCTCCCTCGTCGTATTGTTTGGATGCCCCTCGATGCTGAATGCATGCTCCGGATGCACCACCGACCGCTCCAGCAGCCCCCGCACCAACCGTTCCAGGTTGTCCGCCGAAAAGAACGTCGGCGTACCACCTCCCAAATGCAACTCCCGGATGACCGGAGCCTCCCCCATCAACCCCAGGTATATCTCCCACTCCCGGAACAAAGCATCCAAATACTCTTCCTCTACCTTATGATTAGTAGTAATCCGCTTATTACATCCGCAATAAATACAAAGCGATTCACAGAACGGCAGGTGTACATACAAGCTGATTCCCTGCGAATCGTTGCACGCCGCGAACTTCTCCCTCACACTCCGCTTCCACCGGGACTCATCCACACCCTCCTTCCAAAAAGGCACCGTCGGATAGCTCGTATAGCGAGGCGCAGGTCGATCATATTTATTGATAAGCGATAAGTCCATCATATTCAATTTTTACAAAACTACCCCCTATCCCCGCCCATAGCCTGACAACCATCAGCCCCTCCCCTGATTTACATCACCCATCCCCCACAAACCTCATCCGAATCATCCCCCCCGCTGATAAACGTCATATACCCCGGTCCAAAAAAGCCGTTCCTTCACATCATAAAACACAGCGTCATGAAAAAGTTTGATATAACCCGTCTCCTCCTTATCGCAGGTACCTTCTGGCTTATCCTCGGAACCTTTTCCCTGATCAGCCCTTCCGTAACCTACCTGGTTATCGTCCAATATTCCGGCCTGGCCCTCCTTCTGGATGGCCTCCTCTGGCTATCCTTATGCTTTGCAGCCGACAGCGACAAAGGAGAAAGAAACTGGCGGATGATCGAAAGCTCGGTCGACATCGCTTTCAGCGTATTTCTCCTGCTGGACCCCATCTTCGCCCTCCTGATCTTTCCCTTCGTCGTCATCCCCTGGATGGCCGTCAAAGGACTGCTGAAGATGATTTCATCGATAGCCTTGTCCACACACCTTCACGGCTGGAGCGGCGACTTTATCGCCGGACTGCTCCTGGTCATGTTCAGCCTGTTCATGCCCAGCGCACCATTCGGTATTAACGTCTCCATCGGGATCATCGGCCTGACCCTCGGTCTGCTCTACTTCTATGACTTCTTCCGTACACCTGAACATCGCCACATTCCATTCAAACACTAAGAAACAATAAACCACACCATTAATAACAACGTATATGAAACAAATAGTCGTCCCGGTCAACTTCACCGCCAACTCACTCAACGCCGCCCGCTACGCAGCCGACATGGCCGCCGCCATCGGCGGCGAGCTCCACCTGGTCTACGTGGTCCAATACCCGCTGACCATGTCCGACATCATCATGCCCGACTACATCTTCGAAGAAATGCAGCAAAGCGGCAAGGAACAGCTGCGAAACCTGGCCGACCAGCTGACCGAAAGAACTCTCAGCATCGTCCCCATCATCACCAATATGGAGCTCGGAAGCGTCGAAGTGAAGCTCGAAGAATATTGCAGACAGGTTAACCCCTTCGTCGTCGTCATGGGCGCATCCGGCCACTCGCTCGAAAATGCATTCGCCGGCAGCACCACCGTGAGAGCCATGCGCCGTCTGCCCTATCCCCTGCTCGTCATCCCCGAAAATGCGACTTACCATATCGTCAAAAAAATAGTCCTGGCCTGCGACCTCGAAGACCTCGGCGGCGGCGTCCCCGCCTCGATCAGCTTCTTCAAAGAGCTGAAAAGCCTATTCGGATCCAGGTTCGAACTCGTCAATGTGACCACAAGAGCAGAAGCCGGGATAGGTCAGGCAACTTTCCAGTTCGATTCCTGGAAGGACCGCCTCAAGGAAATCTTCCCAGACCTCCGCTTCATACATACCGAACACATAGCCGAAGGAGTCAAACACTACCTCAGCGATAACCAGGCGGACTGGCTAATGGTATTCCCCAAGAAGCACAGCTTCGTCGACTTCCATACCAGCCAGTCGAAAAAACTCCTGCACGACAGCATCGTGCCGGTCATGAGCCTGCACGAATAAATAAATATTGCTTTTTTCATAATTGATGTATGACAGATTAACCGGCCGGTCTCTTTAGACCGGCCTTTTTATTTCGTCCAACTTCAATCATACGATGCCGGTAGATAAATCATGCCGGTTGCTGACAACAGTCATACACAAACTATGAACCGAAGAATACTTTTACATCATCGAAACACAGCAACCAATCACCGAAAAAAAATTCAAACATGAAACGCAGGTCTTATCTCATCGGAAAAATCGCCCTCCTGCTCGGCGGTCTCTCCCTTTCCTTACTAGCTTCCGCCCAGGTCCACTATACAGGAAACGAAATATCACTCCTGGTCAACGGAACCTCCACGCTGCACGACTGGAATATGAAATCGGCCAAAGCCGACGCTACAGCCGTATTCGACTTCAACGCCGCCGGCGCGATCACCAACATCCAGCAGCTGACCTTCTCTATGCAGGCCAACGCCCTTAAAAGCGAGCACAGCAGCATGGACAACAACGCCTATAAAGCATTGAAAACACCAACCATCACCTACACGCTCACCTCCGTAACGGTAACGCCCGGAGCAGCTGGAGCCAGCACCGTAAAATGCCTGGGTAAGCTCACCATCGCCGGCACGACCAAAGACGCCGAGCTGGTCGCACAATGCAAACCCAACGCCGACAATACGGTCACCGTCACCGGCACCCGCTCGATAAGCATGAAAGACTTTAACATCGCCCCTCCCACCTTTATGCTGGGAGCCGTCAAAACCGGCAACGACGTTACCATCAATTTCACCATGCAGCTCAAAAAATCCTAACTCAAAACAATCTTCCTCAATAACACCATATTAAATATCAGTTTTATGAAACAGTTTATCCAAAACATCGCTTATTTACTCCTCGTTGCCTTCGGCCTCACACCGGCCATTGTCAACGGACAATCTCTCCAGGGACGCATCCCGAACCTGCGCCCCTACGACCAATCCGGCATCAACCAGTTCGAAACGAAAAAAGACACCGGCACATTCGACGGTATCCGCGTCCGCATCGGCGCAGGCTTCACCCAGGAATTCCAGGGTCTCAAGCATGAAAACTGGGCCGGCGAAGGAAAGAACAATAACACCCTATACAAGATTTCTCCGGGATTCAACCAGGCCATGGCTAATCTGTATACAGACTTTCTCCTGGCCGACGGTATCCACCTGAACATGACCCTCTATCTGTCCACCCGTCACCACAACGAAACCTGGGTTAAAGGCGGATACCTGCAATTCGACAAGCTGCCCTTCAAAGGCCAGGTCTGGGATGACATCATGAAATATACCACCATCAAGCTCGGTCAGTTTGAAGTCAACTATGGCGACCAGCACTTCCGCAGAACCGACGCCGGACACGCCCTCTACAACCCCTTCATCGAAAACTATATCGTCGACGCCTTCGCAACCGAAATCGGTGGTGAAGTATACGTCCAGAAGAACGGCATCTTCGGTATGGTCGGCCTGACCAACGGTATGCTGAAAGCGAGCATCGACTCGGTCGCCCAATCAGCCGCCAACGGCAACATCAAAAAGAATCCCGCCGTCTATGGCAAAATCGGTATCGACCGCCAGCTCACCGACAAGGTCCGCGCGCGTGCATCCGCTTCCTACTATCATATCGCAAGCTCACCCAGCAACGACCTTTACAATGGCGACCGCGCCGGGTCCAGCTACTGGATGGTCATGGAAAAACCCTACGTAGTCCCCGCCAGCGGCACCAGCGCCTATGAAGGCAGCGCTTTCTCCGGTCGCCTGAACACCGGCATC
The DNA here is from genome assembly GCA_018267545.1 of Bacteroidota bacterium. Taxonomy (GTDB): domain Bacteria; phylum Bacteroidota; class Bacteroidia; order Chitinophagales; family Chitinophagaceae; genus Puia. The sequence continues at coordinate 2,664 of JAFDYG010000456.1, read as the reverse complement.
AACTACAAAGTCGACGCCCTCATGCTCAACGGCTTCCTCAAAATCTGCCACCTCGAGCTCTTCGGCACCTTCGAGCACGGCCAGGGCCGCAGCAGCTCAGAAACCGCTGACAGACAGTTCAACCAATACGCCATCGACGGCGTCTACCGCTTCGGACACAACCAGAACTTCTTCGTCGGCGCCCGCTACAACGGTGTAACCGCCGAGCTCAAAGGCATCAGCGCACCCGTCACAATCAACCGCTTCGCAGCAGCCGGCGGCTGGTTCCTGACAAAAAGCGTCCTGCTCAAAGGCGAATGGGTTACCCAAAGCTACCTGGACTTCCCGACCTCCGACTATCGTAACTCGGGTAAGTTCTACGGCTACGTAATCGCAGCCACCGTCGGATTCTAAAATCTGTAAAAACTGATGCCATGTACTACGCTAACTTCCTGCTGACCCTCATCACCTGTACAATGCTTACCCCCGTACGCCCGCTAAAAGAAAATACCACCTGGGTCGTTCAAAGCAGCAGCAGCATCAGCATCAACGGTCGTACCAACATCAGCCGCTTTTCCTGCGGCGTGCCACAGTACACAGAACCCGATACCATCAAATTTCTAAACGAGGGATGCCGCGGAAAAACAAGCGGCATCCCCCTTTGTGGTATCCTCAAAATAAATATCGCCGATTTCGACTGCCGCAACCGCATGATGACCGGCGAATTCAAAAAGACTCTCCAATACCAGAAATACCCACACCTCAAGATCATCTTCCTCAACCTCGAAAAGATGCCTGACTTCGGCACCAAACCGGAATTCCTCAAAGGACAGGTCATTATCGAGCTGGCAGGCGTCAGCAAACAGCTCGAAATTGACTACACCGCCGCAAAAGAAAACGACCAGTCCGTTACACTCACCGGCATGCGCCAGATCTCCTTTTCCGACTTCAACCTCGACCCGCCGACGAAAATGGGAGGCCTCGTCCGCGTCAACGAAATCATCGACGTTCAATTCCTCCTATGCCTTCGAAAGCTGGAATAACACCCGATACCGCGTACTGGAGCCTCCCGGTCGGGGAGCTGCTGACAACCCTCTCGTCTTCCCCCGAAGGCCTCACCGACGAAGAAGCAGAACGACGACTGCCAGACAGCCATCCGACCAAAATAAAAACATACCCCCTCTCCCATTCCATCCATCTCTTCCTCCTTCAGTTTAAAAGCCCCATCACCCTCCTGCTCGTCTTCGCCTCGCTGCTGTCCTTCTTCCTCGGCGAAAAACCAGACGCCTTCATCATCCTCGCTATCCTGCTGATCAGCGCCCTCCTCGGCTTCCTCCAGGAGCGCGGGGCCTCCAACGCATTATCCAAACTGCTCGGCCTCGTACAGGTCCAAACCCCCGTCCTTCGAAACGGCCAAATAAAAAATCTGCCCTCATCTTCCATCGCCCCCGGCGATATCATCATACTCGATGCAGGCTGCACCATCCCCGGAGACTGCCGCCTCCTCGAATCCAAAGAACTCCATACCAACGAATCCTCGCTGACCGGAGAAAGCTTCCCCGTGGAAAAATTCTGCACCTCCCTCCCCGCACCAACCACACTCGCCGCACGCACCAACTCCCTCTTCATGGGCACCCACGTCATCAGCGGCGCCGGCAAAGCCCTCGTCGTAAAGACCGGCCCTTCCACCGTTTTCGGCGGACTATCCTCCCGCCTGCGACAGCTCCAGCCCGAAACCGACTTCGAACGAGGCATCCGCCGTTTCGGCTACCTCCTCCTCGAAGTAACCCTCCTGCTGGTCATGGTCATCTTCGCCATCAACATATTCCTCCATAAACCCGTCCTCGACGCCTTCCTTTTCTCTCTTGCTATCGCAGTCGGCCTCACCCCCCAGCTCCTGCCCGCCATCATCACCATCAACCTGGCAAAAGGAGCAACCAGCATGGCCCGTCGCTCCGTCATCGTCAAACGTCTTGCTTCCATCGAAAACTTCGGCAGCATGAATACCCTCTGCTGCGACAAAACCGGTACCCTCACCACCGGCGAAATAGTACTGATCAAAGCGATCGACCCCGCCGGAACGGAGAAGGATGAGGTCTTCCGACTGGCTTACCTGAACGCCATTTTCGAACAAGGCTTCGCCAACCCCATCGACCAGGCCATCCGTAACCACAAAACCCTGCCCACAACCGATATTCACAAGTCCGACGAAATCCCCTACGACTTCATCCGCCGCCGCCTCAGCATCCTCCTCACCGAATCCCCGGACCAGCCACCCCTGATGATCTCCAAAGGCGCATTCGACAACATCCTATCTTGCTGCTCTCCTCTACACGACATCGAAACCGCCCGCCACCTCTACACCACCTACAGCCAGGAAGGCTACCGCATCCTCGGCATCGCCATAAAACACATGCCCCAGGGCTGCCGCACCATCACAAAAGAAGACGAAAAAGACATGACATTCGCAGGCCTGCTCCTGTTCTCCGACCCGCCGAAACCAAACATCCGCAACACACTCGAACAGCTCTCCGGCCTCGGCATCGACCTCAAAATCATCACCGGCGACAACGCCCTCATCGCCGCTCACATCGCCAAAGCCGTCGGCCTGCCTGCCGACAACATCCTCACGGGAGCACAGATCCACAACCTCAGCGTAGAAGCCCTGAGCCGCCTGGCAGAACA
>JAFDYG010000455.1 GCA_018267545.1 Bacteroidota bacterium | reverse complement strand
ATCGGCCGCCCCGCTGGAATAACGTCGTGGTGACTATGATCAACAAGGCCAAGATTTTCGTCGTAGATGCCGGTAAGGTCATCATGGTCATCAGCTTGATCCTTTGGGCCCTCAGCTCCTTTGGACCCGGAAACCGGATGGAAGAAGCAAAGGCCCGCTATGAACAGCAGGCGCAGCAGCACCCCGATCAGGCAGAAGAACTGGAAAAGGCCAAATCGGCTGCCATTCTTGAAAACTCGTACGCCGGCCTCCTTGGGAAAGTGATCGAGCCCGTCATCAAGCCCCTGGGCTATGACTGGAAGATCGGTATCGCTTTGATCACCTCTTTTGCAGCCCGCGAAGTCTTTGTCGGCACGATGGCCACCTTATACAGCGTAGAAGGAGGGAAAGACGCAGACGAGATGACGCTCCGGCAGCGCATGCAGTCGGCGCGCCGCGAAGACGGCACTCCCGTCTATACGCTGGCCAGCGGTGTTTCGCTCATGGTCTTCTATGTACTGGCCATGCAATGTATGAGCACTCTCGCCGTAGTACGCCGGGAGACACGCAGCTGGAAATGGCCGGCCATCCAGCTGGCCTATATGACAGGACTCGCCTATGTGATGAGCCTGATCGCCTTTCAGCTGTTACGATAATATTCCCAGCTTTACCAATTCCGCACGGAACTGCGCAGGACTTTGAAAGTGTATGCCATAAAAGCCCAGTTCGTTTGCCGGCAGCACATTGCGCAAATTATCGTCTACATAAACCGCCCGGTTGGGGTCGAAGCCAAACCTTGCGGCAAGCCGCTGATAGATCTCCGGCGAAGGCTTCCTAATTCCTTCTTCCCCCGAGACCAGCCTTCCGTCGAACCAGTGCAGAAATTCATATAGTTCCAGCGCCACCGGAAAGGTTTCGGCGCTCCAGTTCGTCAAGGCGTATAGCTTCAAATTGGTTTTTGTCTTTAGCTCGCGGAAGATCTCGACGGTGTCGTGGATCGGACCGCCCAGCATTTCTTTCCATCGCCCGTAATAGGCGCGGATCGAGGCCTCGTGCTCCGGGAATTTTTTGACCAGGTATTCCGTGCCTTCCTGCAGACTCCGGCCGGCATCCTGTTCTTCGTTCCAGTCGAGGGTAGTGATATTGGTCAGGAACCAGCGACGCTCTTCCTCGTTCGGAAAGATGTTCTTGTAGAGGTAGTCCGGATTCCAGTCGATTAGCACACCGCCCAGGTCGAAGACTAAGGTGTCAATAGCTTTCATATTTGTCAGTTTATTTTGATCAGTCTTTCTGCGGCCTTCTCAAGGGTTTCTTCTTTCTTGGCGAAACAAAACCGGACTACGCGATCATCTTTTCCGTCGATATAAAATGCAGAGACGGGGATCGTCGCTACGCCGTATTCCCTGGTTATCCTGATCGAAAAATCTCTATCCGGCTCATCGCTGATCCGATCGTATTTGTACAGCTGGAAATAGCTGCCGAAGGAGGGTAGGGGAGTGAACTTGGTAGCGGCCATCAGCCCGGCAAAGAAGTCGCGCTTCTTCTGTAAGAAAGCGCTGAGCGATAAATAGGTCTCCTTATTAGTCAGGAATTTCGCCAGCCCTACCTGCGACGGCGTATGACAGCTAAAGCAGTTGAACTGGTGTACCTTTCGAAACTCCCGCATCAGCTCCGGAGAAGAGACGCTATAGCCCAGCTTCCAGCCGGTGCAGTGATATACTTTTCCAAAGGAGAAAGAGACAAAGCTCCTTTCCATCAGTTCGGGGTATCTCAGAATCGAAGTATGCGGCAGTCCGTCATAGACGAGGTGCTCGTAAACTTCGTCGCAGTGAATAAAGATCCCGGTATCTTTTACGATGCTTTTTAGCTGCTCAATATCTTCGGGACGCAGGATGGCGCCGGTAGGATTGTGCGGCGTATTGAGCATGATCAACCGGGTACGCGGCGTTACCTTCCTTCTCACCTCGTCCCAGTCGACTCGATAGTCGGGGAACCGGAGGTCGATCCGCACCGGGATAGCGCCGTTGGTGACGACGTTTGGAATATAGCTGTCATAGGCGGGCTCAAAGACGATGACCTCGTCGCCGGGGCGCAGAATCGTCGTGAGCGCCGTGTAGATGGCATAGGTTCCGCCGGGCGTTATCGTGATCTGCGTGTCGGGATTGATTGTTGTATGATAGAGCGAGGCGATTTTCTCTGCGAGGACTTCCCGCAGCGGGCCCCAGCCGTTCATGTGTGCGTATTGGTTGTAGCCGTCACGCATCGCCCCGTCGACGAGGGAAACCAGCTCTTCACTCATGGGAAAGTCGGGAAAACCCTGGCCAAGATTGACCGCCCCCAATTCCGCGGCAAGGGAGCTCATCACCGTAAAAATCGTCGTGCCGACATCGGGGAGTTTACTTACTATCGTTGGAGATGCCATTCTTTCAATTTATGATTTGATCTCGATATTATCCGGGTGGATCAGGTTTTCTCCATGCATCCGCAGGTAGACCTGGGCCACGGTGGCCACGTCCTTCTGGCAATAGGTGACGATCCGGGGCAGGTCCCGTTCCGTCCAATAGATGTCCCCAACCTGACTGCCGTCGATATCGTCCTTTGGTGTGGGCACGCCAAGGGTATGGGCGAGAAGGTTTAGTGAGACATAGCTTCTGTATTCGCCAAACTTCCAGAGCTCCATAGTATCGATATGGGGTATTTCCCAGGGCTTTTTGCCCGAGAGGTTGAGGACGGAGGGAAGCTTCATGCCGTGGATGATCATACGGCGGCACAGATAGGGGAAGTCGAATTCTTTCCCGTTGTGCGCGCAGAGATACTTCTGCCCTTCCGATCCCCACTTGTGGAGCAGGTCGTAGAAGCGATTCAGCAAGTCCTTTTCGTCGTCGCCGTAAAAGGATTTGAGCAGGAGCTTTCTGTCGTTGGGATGACCCGATAGTATGCCGCAGCTGATACAGATCACCTTGCCAAACTCCGCATAGATCGCGGAACGGCCATAAACTTCTTCGGGCGTCGCGGCGGGTTTATCCCGCAGCAAACCCTCGGCCTTGTGACGCCAAAGCGCCTGCCATTCTTCCGGGACCTTGTCAAAAGCCGGATACTGAGACACCGTTTCGATGTCCAGGAATAAAATCGTATGAAGTGGATAGGGGGATGCCATGGTTACAAACGGACCTTGGCCCGCCCCTTAAAGATACTGATCTCCTTTGTTCCGTCTCACCTCGGCGACATATTCTTTGATCTCCTGTTCTTTATCCCGCTTACAGATCAGCAGGACGTCCTTGGTGTCGACCACGATGAAGTTCTCCAGCCCCTGGAGGAGCACCAGCTTGTCGTTGGAAGCGTGAACCATACAACGGCTGGCGTCGATGACGATGACATTGTCTCCGGCAACGGCGTTTTCGAGATAGTCTTTCTGCAGGTTCTCGTAGGCGCTGTTCCAGGTTCCGAGGTCGCTCCAACCAAAAGACGAAGGAATGACGTAGACGTTATCCGCCTTTTCCATGATACCGAAGTCGATGGAGATATTCGTACAGAGGGGGTAGATATATTCCAGGGCTTCTTTTTCCGCTGGCGTATTGAACTTTTCCTTGTCGGCGGAAAAGACGTCGTACATCTCCGGCAGGTATTTTTCAAAAGCCTGGATGACATTCTTCACCTGCCAGACAAAGATCCCGGCATTCCAGAGGAAGTCGCCGCTGGCCAGGAAGGTCTTGGCCAATTCGAGGTTCGGCTTCTCGGTGAAGGTCTTTACCTTATATACATTGTCGGAAACCCCGTGCTGTTCGTATTGGATATAGCCATAACCCGTATTGGGATAGGTCGGCTTGATACCCAGGGTAATAAATGCGTTGTGCTTATTGACAAAGCTGAGCGCTTCCAGGCAGACCTTTACGAAACCGGTCTTGTCGAGGATGAGGTGGTCGGCAGGCGCTACGATCAGCGATGCCTGGGGATCCAGCTGCTGCAGCTTGAACGAGATATAGGCGATACAGGGGGCTGTGTTTTTCCTGGATGGCTCACCCAGGATGTTGGCGGCCGGCAGCTGGGGGAGCTGCTCCTGTACGATGTCCATATACTCCTGGGAAGTCACCACGTAGATGTTTTCCAGCGGAATAAAGGTCGAAAACCGGTCAAAGGTCCATTGGATAAGTGTCTTTCCCGTGTTCAAAATGTCGAGGAACTGCTTGGGATAATTCTGACGGCTCATCGGCCAGAATCGGCTGCCGATGCCACCCGCCATGATAACCACGTAGTGATGTTTGTTCATGTGCTATTGAAAGGTTATGCCTTTTGTTTTCTCTTTGATTTAAATAATTCCCTCTCTTATCAAGTTATTCAGATCGACCCAACCCAAATACTCGCGCCCATTAGTAACGACGAGCCGGGTGATGTCATGGACCCGCATCAAATCCAGTGCCTCGATAGCCAGCGCGTCTGCTTCGATCGTTTTGGGGCTGGTGGTCATGATATCCTTGGCGGTCAAGCCCTCCGTCATTCCCTTCTTTTCCAGCATCCGCCGAAGGTCGCCATCGGTAATGATCCCGAGCAGCTGCCCTTCTTCGTTGGTCACGGCCGCCGCACCAAGGCGTTTCGTCGTGATCTCGATGATGACTTCCCGGAGAGCCGTATCAACGCTGACCCGGGGTTTTTCATTGTGAATATAAATATCCTGTACCCGTAGATAAAGTTTTTTTCCCAGGGTGCCTCCGGGGTGAAAGCGGGCGAACGCCTCGCTGCCAAACCCTCGCAGCTCCATGAGGGTAACCGCAAGTGCATCTCCCATTACCAGCTGGGCCGTAGTGCTGCTTGTCGGAGCCAGGTTGTTCAAACAGGCCTCCTGTGAAACGGAAGCGTTCAGGACAATATTCGACTGCCGCGCCAGCACCGATTGCAGGTTTCCGACAATCGCAATCAGGGGATTGCCAAAACCTCTGATCATGGAGAGCAGCACTTTTACCTCCGGGCTTTCACCGCTCTTGCTCAGGATCAGGACGACGTCCTGTTCTTGTACCATGCCCAGGTCGCCATGGATCGCATCCGCCGCGTGCAAAAAAACGGCGGGGGTTCCCGTAGAGTTAAAAGTAGCGACAATTTTTTGGGCGATGATCGCGCTTTTTCCGATGCCGCTGACGATGACCCGGCCTTTACAGGAGTAAATAAGCTCGACCGCCTTTTCGAACTGGTGATCCATTAAGGCTTCCAGGGCTGCGACGGCGGCAGCTTCCATCCGTACCGTGTTTTTTCCTATCTCGATGATGTTCTTGCCCCTGCTCATGATATTTATATATGGCTCCGCCCAATTAAGGCGCAAACCTACATCAAAATAGCTAAACAGCCCCCATCCCCCACTATTGGGGACAAATGATTCGTAAACCTTTTAAGATATTTATAGAACTTTTACGAGGGGTGATCTACAATTTCTTGTTTATTAGAGAATTAGACTCTAAAATCGTTCTTTTTATACATTTGATTTTATATAATGTGGGGAAACCGCCCCCCAATTTTAACAGAATCGGCTAGCACCTTACCCCCTTTTTGTGTAACTTCGCAATCCCTTAAAAACCAAGAACAGCCCTACTTTATCCGTCAATCCACAGGGGTTCTTTTCAAAGGTAAAAAGTGAGGAAGAAAATTTTTGAGCATGGCTACAACCGAAACAAAAAAAACCACCACCAGAAAAACCAAGGCCGTTAGTAGTAAAACTGTCAAAGAGAAAACCAAGCCTTCTACATCCCTGTCAGCCCAGTTGCAGGAACATTTTGGTTTCGACGCATTTAAAGATAATCAGGAAGCTATTATTCAGAGCCTGCTCTCCGGGAAAGACACATTTGTCATCATGCCGACTGGTGGCGGTAAAAGTCTCTGTTATCAATTACCCGCAATCATAAGCGAGGGAGTCGCTATTATAGTCTCTCCACTGATCGCCCTGATGAAAAACCAGGTCGATTTGGTCCGCAGCTACAGCAGCAAGGACAGCGTTGCACACTTTCTCAACTCTACACTCAGCAAGAAACAAATCCGGGAGGTTCACGAAGACCTCCTGAATGGACATACGAAAATGCTCTATGTGGCGCCCGAGACCCTGACCAAGCAGGAAAACATGGAGTTTTTTAGCGACCTGAAGATCTCTTTCTTTGCCGTCGACGAAGCGCACTGTATTTCGGAATGGGGGCATGACTTCCGGCCCGAATATCGCCGTCTCCGGGAAATGATGGAACAGATCAGTCCCAACATCCCGGTCATCGCCCTGACCGCCACCGCGACGCCCAAGGTGAAAAGTGATATCGTCAAAAACCTGGGCCTTCGCGAGCCTAACGTCTTCATCTCGTCCTTCAACCGGCCCAATCTCTACTACGAAATCCAACCGAAGATCAAGAAGGACCAAACCATCAAGAGCATCGTCCGCTACATCGTCCAGCAGAAGGGCAAGAGCGGCATCATCTATACCCTGAACCGCAAGACAACCGAGGAGCTGGCCGACATGCTCGTCGCCAACGGCATCAAGGCCGTTGCTTACCACGCAGGATTGGACAGCAAGCTTCGCGCAGAAAGACAGGACCTCTTCCTGAACGAGGACGTCCAGGTCATCGTAGCGACTATCGCCTTCGGCATGGGCATCGACAAGCCGGACATTAGATTCGTCATCCACTTTAACATCCCCAAAAGCATCGAGAACTACTACCAGGAAACCGGCCGCGCCGGCCGGGACGGTCTCGAAGGCAACTGTATCTTATATTATTCTCACAAGGACGTCGCCAAGCTCGAGCACCTGATGAAGGACAAGCCCCTCAGCGAACGCGAAGTCGGCGCCCAGCTTATCAACGAGATGGTAGGCTACGCAGAAAGCGGTGTGTGCCGTCGTAAAGTCCTGATGAGCTATTTCGGCGAAGAATATACGACCGAGAATTGCGGCAACTGCGACAACTGTCTCCACCCCAAGGAGCGTGTCGAAGCCAAAGAGTTTGCCGTCAAAGTCCTCAAAACCATCAAGGCCCTCGACGAACGTTTCGCCACGGGCTATATCGTCAACATTCTCACCGGGAAGCTGACCCCCCAAATCCAGATGTTCCGCCACGAAGGCATCGCCGAGTTCGGTATCGGCAAGGACGAGCCCGAACACGTCTGGAACTCTGTCATGCGTCAGCTGCTGCTGGAAGACCTCCTGAAGAAAGACATCGAAGAATACGGCGTCCTCAAGATCACCAAGAAGGGCGAAGACTTCCTCAAAAAGCCCCGCTCCTTCAAGATCGTCCTGAATAACCTCTTCGAAGAAGCCAACGCAGACGACGAAGAAGAAAATACCGAGGCCGCCGGCACCACCGCCACCGACGAGAAGCTCTTCGAGCTTCTTAAAGACCTGCGGCAGAAAGAAGCCAAGAAGAAGAGCCTTCCGCCCTTCGTTATCTTCCTGGAGACCTCCCTGCAAGATATGGCCACCCTCTATCCCACGACAACCCTCGAACTGGAGAAATGCCAGGGCGTCAGCAAGGGCAAGGCCCTCCGCTACGGCAAGCCCTTTATCGAGCTCATCGCCAAATACGTAGAGGAAAACGACATTCAAAAGCCCGACGACTTCGTTATGAAGAGCGTCGTCAACAAGAGTGTCAATAAGGTTTATATCATCCAGCAGGTCGACAAAAAAATTCCGCTGGAGACCATCGCCAAGAACAAGGACCTCCGCCTCGACGCATTGTTAGAGGACATGGAGACCATCGCGGCCAGCGGGACCAAGCTCAACCTCGACTATGCCGTCGATGAAATGCTCGACGAGTATGAGCAGGATGAGATCATCGACTATTTCAAGAGCTGCGAAACCAGCAGCCTGCAGGTAGCTCAGCAGGAGCTCTCCGAAGGGAATTTCACCTGGGAGCAGCTAAAGCTGATGCGGATAAAGTTTTTGAGCGAGTATGGGATGTAGAGGCGCTGCGCGCTGATACGGCCACGGTCCGGCTCAGCGAGTTTTTACCCTGCGTGGCTCGCCGGATGGCCGAAATTTTTAAGGATTTATCCACTAATTATTTCGGAAATCTCCCCAAAAAGCCTATTTTTGCCACCCCAATCACAAATTGGGTACAGGCGGTGCGGTAGCTCAGTCGGTAGAGCAAAGGACTGAAAATCCTTGTGTCGGCGGTTCGATCCCGCCCCACACCACAGCTTTAAAGGCTCCAGAAATGGGGCCTTTTTTTGTGCCTATTCCGCACTAGTGCTGCTTTGTAGAGGACGCAAATATCCAGAAAACGGCAACAACACATCGGTTATTAAAAGAAGAACTATCACTACAAAGGTAAATAATCCCCCCACCTGGTGACGCATTTACTGACGCACTTCACTAACGAGGTGGGACATATGCAGAATGTGATGTTTGGAATTCCGGAAACTACATACACTCTTTACAGGCTATTCAACGAAGATTTCGTTCCTGGCAATGGAGTCAGGAGAAAACGATGATCAGGGGATACCAGCGGGTTGATGATGATCGTCTGGGGGCATCGTTGGGGGTGGGCATTTGCTGATCGCATGCGGCAGAAAGCGTATCGAAATGAGCTTTAGATCATCTATCTGTTTGATTTTCATAATATATAGCCATCAACCCAAATAGCGTTAACGTTATTGCACAATAACGCGATCTAAAATTTTGAACTAACGTAATTAAAGATCATGGAAAAATCTTTTAGCCGTCATAATTTACTAATTATTAATGTTTTACACTAGTTACATGTGTGCAGAATAAACGTAGCGTTAAAAATAGTTTTGGTAATACGTTAGTGTGATCGTAATTTTAATTTCATAAATAATTATAAGAGATGGACCAAACTACTTCACCCCAACCCGTTGATACGAAAACGAAGGAGGCCGCAAAGTCCCCAGGTGTCGGAGTTTCATTTCCGACTGAAACAATTCGAACGAGTGTCGAGACTGTAAAACAGCTTGTTTCACACAATGGTTCCGGAAACTATATCGGCCGTAAAGAGGCAACTGTTATTATCGGGAAGTCCGAAGCAACAGTTAATACTAAGCTATCCACAGCAGTACAGTACGGACTCCTTGCCAACAAACATGGAAAGGGCTATATACCCACTGAATTATTTCAACTTTACTTAGCCCCTGTTTATGATGATGATCCTAAAAAGGCTATGATCCAGATGTTTGGTAAGCCGGAGTTGTATTCCAAGATCATCAATTCCTTGAATTCCAAGATTTTGCCAAATGAACCAGGGTTCGCAAACCTTCTTAAAAATGACTATGGGGTGCACCCGAACTCTGTTGAGAAGGCCGCAAAAATCTTTTTTGAAAATGCCCGCGCATTGGACATCATTGACGCTAATAACAGATTACGTTATTTGCAGGTAACCGATTCCAAACCTGCAGAAAAGCGACAGGACGAAGAGCCTGCTGATGTACCTCCTACAGCGCAAACTCCGCCGCCAACGACCACAGTCACCCCCCCGGCGCAGGATAATCTCTTTGAGTTGCCTATACCTCTCGATTCGAAGCGTAAAGCCTACATCAGATATCCCTTGAATGACCTTAAGAAGAAGGACATAAAGGTAATTGTACGTGCGCTTTCTTTCATTGCAAGTTCAATAATAGAAGATGATGAAGAGGAGTTTGAGATAGTTATCCAATCAAAAAAGGAATAACGTCGGTTATTCCCTTTAAAAATATGCTATCGTAATGTTGTGCCAACTATATAGCCAAGCCCACATTAGAGGTATGGTTCTCGGCAGGTCTCATTAGCCTTGCTGAACACACTATCATAACGATGTCAACCGCAAGATTTACCCGCGTTTCTACGTGGGTTTTTCTTTTATAAAGGTACTATAAAGTCCTAATATTTGCAAGGATATGCATAGTCGGTGTAATGGGGCCTTCCGGGAGCCGGGTTATCAGGTAGTACTTTTGGGCTATTCCGAGCTTACGAAGGTGCATTTTGTACCGGACGATAATTTCATCACTCTTGAGTTCTTCGGCGGTGAGGTTGTGACGCCTCGCGGCAACATCTATCTTTGCTATTCGAAGGTCTTAAACTTCTTACACCCCAAAAAATCGTTTGCAGTGACAAGCGTTACGCGGAAATGAAAGAAAAGGCTGACATCGCCGTATTTGAGATAAACATATAACAACCAAAAAAATGACCACACCCGCAGAAAAAACTACTCCCTACAAAATCCTGTGTTTAGACGGGGGTGGAGCGAAGGGCTTTTATTCGCTTGGCGTCCTTCGCGAAATCGAAGCCATGCTCGGAAAGAGGCTGCATGAGAGCTTCGATCTGGTGTTTGGTACAAGCACGGGAGCCATTATCGCGGCGCTCATATCCAGGGGCTAAGCGTAGACGATATCCATCGCCACTACAAAGAGCATGTGCCCAGGATAATGCAGAAGAAAAGCGCTTCGGAAAAGACGAAAACCTTGGCGACGCTGGCGGATGAAGTTTTCGGTGACGCGATGTTCGATGGTGTTAAAACCGCCGTCGGAATAGTAACGACAAAATGGGTTATAGAGCGTCCGATGATATTTAAAGGAAGTGTTGCGCAGGCTCACGGCAGGATCGGAACTTTTGTCCCCGGCTTTGGCGTGAGAATAAGCGACGCCGTGCAGGCATCCTGTGCAGCATACCCGTTTTTTGATCTAAAAGTCGTACACACAGCGGCGGGAGATACCGTAGAGCTTGTAGATGGAGGCTACTGTGCAAATAATCCAACGCTTTACGCCATCGCCGATGCAACTAGGGCTTTAAAGCATACGCATGACAACTTGCGTGTCCTGAGCATAGGCGTGGGTAAATACCCGGAACCCACACACGGATTTTTCAGCAAGCGGCGGTGGGCAAACTACCTTCTGAGCGTTCAGCTTCTGCAAAAGACGCTCGAGATAAATACTCAGTCGATGGAACAGCTCCGTGAAATTCTCTTCAAGAACGTCCACACAATCAGGATCAGCGATAGCTTCGAAAAGCCTGAAATGGCCACCAATCTGTTTGAACACAATCTTAATAAGTTGAACATACTGAGGCAGCGGGGCGCTGAAAGCTTCGCCACCCGTGAACCCGAACTCAAAAAACTCTTAATTCAATAAGCTATGCCAATATCGGAAACGCAGCTCGAAACCTGGGCCCATCAAGGAGCCGTTGCTCAGTCCAAAGACACTTATGCTACAATTCGCGCGGCCCTACAAGACAGCGCATCCCCCTACGCAGGAAGGAGCTATGACATTTTTTTGCAGGGATCGTATTGCAACGACACCAATGTCTGCGCCGACAGCGATGTAGATGTAGTCATGAAGCTTAACTCTATCTTTTATCACGATATCAGCGATTTGCCCGCCGAGGAGCAAGAATTGTACAACGCAGCAAGATCAAGTGCGGACTATTCGGCCGATGATTTCAAAATTGCCGTCTTTACCCATTTAGCAAGGAAATTCCCCTCAAAAGTAACCTCTGGCAATAAGGCCATATATATAGATGCTGATGGAAATCGCCGAGAAACTGACGTTGTACCGTGTGTACAATTCCGTAGGTATTTCAGATTTCGTAGTTGGATCGACAATTCGTATGTAGAAGGCATTACCTTCTGGTCCAACGGCGGCACGCAGATAATCAACTATCCGAAACAGCACTCGGAAAACTGTACAAAGAAGCATCAGGCCACTGCGCAATGGTTTAAGCCAACGGTGAGAATACTCAAAAACATGCGGAATAGTATGATCTCCAAAGGCCATCTTGCAGCGGGGATCGCGCCTTCTTATTTCTTGGAGGGAATGTTATACAATGTTCCAAATTCGGTATTCGGAAAAACGTATCAGGCGACCGTCGTAAATGCAATCAACTGGGTAATCGAATGCCCGGATCGTTCAAAACTGGTCTGCGCCAATGATCAATATTATCTACTGCGCGAAGGCAGTCCTGTTACATGGCGCGCAGAAAATCTACAGACATACCTCGATGCTGTGGTCAAATTTTGGGATGCCTAAAGCGGCTGCTTATTCATTCTGGAAGAGGCCGCAAGGCGGGTTAGGCTATCCTTATCAGACTGGGTGAAGCGGGACGAGAAATATAACTAACCCAGTTTTGTGCGAGTCCCGCTGATTATTTTCTGTACTTGTACTTCGGATTGCGCTTAGTATGATAGATAGCTGATATATAAATCAACTTCTTTCTTTTATTAATTTTGTAAACTATCACATAGGGGAAAACTTCGGTAGCTAATTCTCTATATGGCGCCTTGCCATAATGATTATTCTCAGGAGCCTCTAGTATTTTCTGTATATAAAGCCCAACCATTCTTTCAAAACGGCCCCCTAGTCCTTTCTGCTCCTTCTCGTACCATTGGTACGTCTCCATATATTCCCTATCAGCCTCAGGATGAAAAACCAGATGATAACTCATTTCCTTTTTTTCGGTTTTATTGAATTTCTGGCTCTTTGCTTGACTTCATCCCAGGTAGAGCCTTTCACTTTTCCGCTTTCCAACTCTGTCATGCGCCGGTCCATTTCAGCGACAAAACCAGCATCCTTCCAGGGGCTTGATTCTTGGTCTTGTTCCTCGGCGAAAGTTTTCACGACCGTCAATACCGCCCTTTTTTGGCGAGAATTCAATTGTGTCAGGTAATTGGAAATCTGTCTGTCCAAAGGTGTTACAGCACTCATTTCAATCATGTTTTTACAAATTTAATTTTTAAATATCGGCTATCCAAACTGCTTGGGAGTGGTCAGGTTATAGGTCAGGCAAATGGTGGCTAGGAATATCCGTAGCTGGATTGAATTTGGATGTAATGTCTTGACATACAACCAACAAAGACCATTTCAAACTAACATAAACCATCCATAGAGGACTGAAAATCCTTGTGTCGGCGGTTCGATCCCGCCCCACACCACAGCTTTAAAGGCTCCAGAAATGGTGCCTTTTTTTATGCTCTAACTATTTTCTTTACGATTCCATGACTTCCTGCTTGGATTTCATTTACAACCATCCCCTGACCTATAATGGTAAAATCAGGAGTATCCAGAAGCGATTACTTTAGAAGATAAAATAATCCAAAAGATGCCTATCCTTTCTGATAGTAAAGCTTTCCATCATTCTTGGGCTTGTAAGTATTTATCCACTCTAATAACCCATAATAATCTTTTAATTCGAGATCATATCTAGATGCCTTATACTTAAGAACATCACCACTAAATTCCGATGTGGTGGCAAGCAACGCGTTACTTACTTTTAGGTCAGCTTTTACTCCATACAATGCTCGTACAACGTCAATACCAACTTTATTCTCCCACCCCTTGCACTCAATAATCCAAGAAGATTTTAAACCTGAAATATCTTTTGAGATTGCAAAAATATCATATCCTCCATCGCGAGTTTTTTTTGTTAATTCAACAACCCATCCATAAGAAGACAACAATTCTGCAACCAGCTCCTCAAATAGTCTGCCCTTTAAGAACCTTAAATTCCGCGGATTCCTTTGAATATCTATAAGTATTGCCTGCTGCAAAATAGACAGGTCGTCTATTAATATTTTGGGCACATCAACTTTTTCGTAGAGTAGATGCAAAGCCTTAATCCGATCTAACAGAATGCCTGCATACGTTTCGTTTGGAGCATATGTCGTTAATTCATTTTCGTGAATAACAGAAAACACTTCACTTAAATAATTCTTTAAAATCTCTTCATTTTCAAATTGGGCCTCCTCAAGGCCCTCTGCAAGAGCCAGATCTGCAAATCTTCCTATGCCTCCTTGCCCTCCAGAGAATTTTGATAATACTACTCCATGTAAGTTCGCCTTATGTATTTTTACTGCAATGCCATTTGCCCAAGCCAACAATGTCTCCGACATATTTGCATATGAAAGGTCTGCTCCTTGAAGATTGCTGGCATTTAACACACATCCTCTCAAATCCGAGTACCTCAAATTAGCATCTGAGAAATCGCATTCGGCAAATGCATTAAAATTACGGATTTCCTTTTTTGTACCCTCTATATCCTCGTTATAATAACTAAGATTGGCTCCCTCAAAATTGGCACTCTTGAAACTGGAACGCGAGATGAAGCAATCAATAAATCGTGCATTACTGAAGTTTGTTTTCTCAAAGGATACTCGGTCAAAGCTAATACCGCCAAAGAGCCATCCATTAAAAGAATAGCCACTGAGGTCGCAATCTCTAACTTCGAATCTAACGGTAGGGTCATTATCCTTTTCCTTTAGAAAAAAATCTATCCAAGCGAGCTCACCTTGTTTTATGGCAGCGAGTATTTCTGTCTGGTCGGGCATATCTTTTATTTACGGCCTTTTCTGAAGCGTTCAATGTATAAAACTTATCTTAAGGCCTGCTGGTTCAGAGACCTCTTCTTAAAACTACGATTTTCGGTCGAAATTTTCTTGACCCCTACCAAAACAGTTCGGATACATCAACCATAGCGAGAATTATTTTACTTCCGCTTAAGAACCACCTTCATCGTATCAAAATCTATTGGCCCCGACGTATGCTGATGGGTAATCTTCCAGTTGCCCTCTTTCTTTTCCACAACCAGTGTCAATCGATTATCCAGATATCTTAGCGTCTCGCCTGTTTCCGAAACAGCCGAGAACCTCACAAAAGCACTCACAACCACCGTCCCTGCTCCGCCCTGAATTCTCACATCATCATAAGTAATGACGTCTCGGTCGGAACCAAGCGAAGAAAACCACCCTTTGACCATATCCATCCACGCGGCAAGACCATCATATGTCCACTGTTGCCACATATCAAAAATTCTCACTTCCTTGTCAAAAAGGGAAGAGAACATGTCCTCGTCCTTTTGAAAAACGGATTCCTTGTAGGATTTCAATAACAATTCGATCGCAGTATTTATCTCCGACATAGTCTTACTTTTTTTAAAACAATTCTTCGTTACCCAAATCCTCGATTTTATATTTACCGGCGTAATATTCGACAACCGATCGTATCTCGCTGAATTTTTTGTCCATATTCTGAAAACGAAACACCACCTCCATATCCAGCCTCGTTTCTGTGTCTTTCAATCGGGCATGAAGTTGATAAATATCTCCATAGCGAGGCCCCTTCTTGAAGTCCGAGCTAAAGCCCCACATCTCATCCCAGCCAACTTTTCCCTTCTTACTGGACCATATGCCTTCACTGTCTACTCGTAATTTGACCCGCCGGTCGAAATAGGTGTAAAGGCAAAGGAAAGGAACAAAGGCAAATGCCACAAAAAAAGGAATTTTGCGATAATCCCATTTTCCAAAAAAGAAATCGACCGATTCTTTTCGCTGGCTTGGAATCATAAAAGCAAAAGAGAAGATAAACAACCCGACAAAAAAATAAACGAGATAGTATATTCTTCCCCCCCGCCGGACCTCTATCGAATTCGTATCCGCCAAATTTTCTCACATTTAAGGCTAATCTAACGCTTTTACAATACCTCCGATAGGATATTTAGCACTCCCGTTCATCCCTCAATCCCCTCCCTTAAACAGTTCCTGCCCGCACAGGGTAAACTCTTGCCTAGTTTTACCAATAAATTCCTATGCGTTACAAACAAGCCGTGAAGATAGCAGTTGCCGCGTTGTTGCTGTTTTCTTGCAAAAAAGACCATAACCCGCCAGTAGTTCCTCCGCCAGCCCCAGCCCCCAAAATACTTCTAAAGGAGATCAATATAACCGGTCAGCGCCCTCCTTTTTACCACTTCGACTACAACAGCGACAGCACCGTTTCCCAGGTTGTTTTTGCTTCCGGACTTGCGGTATACGATGTTCTTTACTCCGGAAACAAAATCGCAGAAATGCGGGACAAGACTCCCGTCAACAAGGATACGCTGAGATACGCTTATAACAGTCAGGGCAAGCTATCGACGATCAGCATTATAGACGATGACACCCATGTCGTTATCAGGCATGTCGTCTTTACATTCGATGGAGACCTGTTGAAGAAAATAGCCTGGGATCACAAAGAAGACAAAGGTTTTGTCGTCGATAAAGCCCAACAATTTGATTACTACGCCGATGGCAATCTAAAGACTAAGATCGGACTGCTCCGGGACCTATCCGGTGAGTTCACTGACACAACCCGCTATGAACAATACGATAACAAAATTAATGTAGATGATTTTACTATCGTAAACGGCAGTGTCAATGAACATGTTTTCCTCTTTCAGGGCTTCCGTCTACAAAAGAACAATCCCGGAAAAGTAACCTTTACACAGCCAAGCGGCTTGAACAATAGCATAACTACTTATACCTATACGTATAATCAGAATAATACTCCTTCGAAAAGCACGGGAGATATTTTCGTGAATGGCACCGGAGCCGGGTCGGGAGCTCATGTCCCCTTCACCACCGACTATACTTATTATTAACTTGTCAATTCTCGCCATAAAAGACCGCATTCTGCGGTCTTTTTATTTTATTTCCACTACTGCACCTCTCCTGAAAGTCTTATGCTCATATTGCCGCACATATCCCAGTTGGTTTGTTAGCATCCTCGTTTTTCCAACTTCAAATTCCGGCGTATTGACATGATGATGCCCGTATATCCAGCATTGAGCTTCGGAATCCGAAATAAGGTCAAATAGCTCAACCGCAAAAGCTTCGGTCAACAGGCTATTCTTATAAATCGGGGGATAGTTCATCAAAGTTGGAACATGATGAGTAACCACAATTGTTTGTGTTTGGTTTGGTTGGAGAAGCGCTTCTGTCAAAAATCTCAGGCATTCTTCATGAAGAGATGAAAAGGCGTTCGTAGTAAAGGTTTTCTCATTATACTTAATAGCCGAAAAATCACTGATGCTCCTCTGAATATCCCACTCATGAATCGGTTGAATTCGACTCCATAGCGTAGTAAAAACAAGTCGGACGCTGCCATGCACAATAGCATGATTGTTTAGCAAAAAAAGGTTATTCCTTAGCCTTTCACAAAGAGGGCTTGGCTTATCGGAGATATCACTTCCATAATATTCGTGATTGCCCGGTACCCAGTATACGGCAGAATAATGGTCGCAAACATAGTCAAAGAATCCACGAGCCTTCTCCAAATTGTGAAAAGTAACGATATCACCAGCCAATACAAGAATATCTCCGCTGATCTGTAATGGGTTCTTGAAAAGAAATTTTTGATTTTCGGGAAATTCAAGATGAAGATCCGAACAGTATTGAATTTTCATTATCGAGGGATTAAAGGAACTTATTTCCCTCATCCGAAGAGTAGCAAAGATAGTTCATTTAAAGGTTTCAGGCAGCGCCAAGTCTTATTCCTCCAAATCCTCCCCTGGCTGCAACGCACAAAGATTCTGAATCGTACGATCCAGATCCGCCGTCGGCGTCACCGACTTCATCGGTCCGTCCGTCGGAATATATTGGGGATTTACCCGAGCAAGTGTCTCATTGATAAAAAGAGCCGGGTGACTCAGAAGCCCCTGACATATGGCTTCATGCGGCAGTGTGTCCGCGTGATACTGGCAGATGCCTGAAATGCCGGGATATTTATGAAAAAACTTCTCCAGCTTCCATTCGTATTCCAGAAGCTTTTCCCAGTTTTTATCCGGCCCCAGTTCCCAGGTCATATCGCCCGTAGCCCAAAGGCCGCTGTAGCCGTCGCTCAACGCCTGATTCAGGGTGTCTTCCAGCATGACCAACAAGCTATCTACGTCGAAATGACCGTCTTTCAAATGATTGGGGTCGGACGATAAGATCAGGCTCGTCTTTGCAATCTCGTCGGCTACGTCGACCCCGGCGGCAAAAAGGTATGACCTTATACCCGCCACCATGGTCGGACTGTTTAAATAAAGACAGCGAATATTCTCGCTTAGCTTTTGTTTTATATGGGCCGCAATAGCCGGGAGTATCTTAGCCGGCGACCCATCATAGATAACACATTGATGTCTAGGGGCTGCTTCCATAAAGCTAATCTAAATTAAAAATCACAACTACGCAAATACACTGCATACACGCTTTACAATATTTGATTTAGTATAAGTCGCTAAATCTAAACCAAATGAACAAGTATGAACGTTTAAAGAACGACCTGGCTTCGGCCGGAACAGGAAAGATGAAAGCATTCGGCAACTCCATGCTGCCCGTCTTGAAAAGCGGAAGCCTTTTAACTTTTACCCAGGCAGCAGATTATAATATCGGCGATATTGTATTCTGCAAAGTGAAAGGCCGGTACATTGACGCCCATAAGATTATAAAAATCGAACCCGGAAAGGGCTATCTGATCGCAAACAACCACGGTTTCGAAAACGGCTGGACCAAAATAATTTACGGGAAGGTAATCCACGCTGAATACCAGGGTGCAGTTCTCTATCAGAACTAGAGCGTCCGAAAACCGTTGGAAAACCATTTTCCCCCGTTGCTTCGCCAATATCCACAGCTCATACACTTTGCCCTGAAATTGAGCCAATCCCTGTTTAAGTTTACACTAAAAATAAGAATGCAATACTGTCGCGTTCTCCCAATAGTGTGCCTTACCTTGGCCCTTTTCTCCTGCAGAAAAGACCATTACCCCGCACCACCCCCATCAAATCCCCCAGCCAAAAAAGTCCTGCTGAAAGATATTACCATTCCCAGGCTACCTTCCCCCTATTATCATTTCGAATATAATAAGGATAGCATGCCCATAAAGGTAGATTTTGCCTCGGGCTTTAGCATCTATGATGTGATCTATAATGGAAACAAGATCGCCGAGATGAGAAACCATATTATTGTCAATACGGACACGCTGCGATACTTATATGATAATACCGGCAAGCCGTTTATGATCACGTTCATCAACAAGGAAAATGTTCTTTACCGGCACGTAAATTTTACTTACAATGGGAATCAGGTAAAAGAAATAGACTGGGACATCAAAGTAGGTAATGTCGGCTTCCTGATTGACCGCAAAGTAACCTTTACCTATAATTCCGAAGGCAACGTAAAAACGATTATAGACGATCGGCCTGCACACGATGGTATTGCCGAGACGATCTCGACCACAGGGTTCGACGACTACGATGACAAAGTCAATGTGGACGATTTCAGTCTTATCCACGATACCTTCCACGATCATCTATTCCTTTTCCAGGGCTTCCGGCTGCAGAAAAACAATCCAAGGAAAATGAGTTTTTCAGGAGGAACGCTCGGCTATACTACGACATATACATATACCTACAATAGCGACGGCACCCCCACGCAAAAGTTGGGTCAGCTGATATTTACCGCCGGGCCCCAGACCGGACAAAAGTTCGACGTAAGCACTTTCTATACTTACTATTAGCCGCCGGTACCCGAAGAGGCGTATCTTCGGGTATATGGAATCAGCAGCCTTGACCATCATCGACATTCTGCAAAAAGTAAGCGGAAAGGACACCTATTTCAATGAGGCCCTGACCCACGTCAACGACCACGTCATTCGGGTCGGTGTAATGACCGAGGCCTACTTCTGGCACCTGCACCCCAATTCCGACGAAACTTTCCTGGTCATGGAGGGGTCTGTATTTATCGACTTGGAAGACAGAACTATAGAGCTGTTTCCCGGGCAATTATTTACCATCCCCCGAAACGTAAAACACCGCACAAGGCCCAACGGAGCCCGCTCCGTCAACTTGACCGTCGAAAGCGCCGACCTCGAAACAATAAAGCTGGGGTAAGATATGTAATGTCTCCCCTTCCGGCATCTTTTCATAAAACCAACACGTATGAAATATGCCCTTTTTTTCCTGGTCTGCCTTTTAAGCATCAACCGTACCCACGCACAAGTCAAATCAACCGACCAAGTCGAAAAAACAGTATTGAAAGTCCTGCTTACAAAAGGCGCAATGACCGTCACATACCTGGACAAACCTCTCCCTATCAAAAACGTCCAGCAACTAGACAGCCTGTTTAAAGTTATCCCCGTTCCCGAGCACTCAAGAATAGAATTCGAAAGCGAAAATGCAGACCGCGATCAGTCAATAACCATCATCAGATCTCTCGAAAAATGCAATTGTCATTTGGTTACAAAAAGTAGAGCGGTCATGGATAAATAATCTCTTATTTTCACTACCTTCCACCCATGCCATTTTTAAAACAATCGCTCGCCGCCCTTTTCCTGACAACAAGCCTCGCATCCGCCAGCATCCACTCCTCCGCTCAAAAACTCTACGTCCCCATCTCTAATCCAGACTGGACCAGAGACCGCCAACCCTTCCGCATCGCCGGAAACTTATATTACGTCGGCACCTTCGACCTCGCCAGCTATCTCATCACCACACCCAAGGGACATATCCTTATCAACACCGGCATCACCGGCTCAGACACTGCCATCCGCAAACACATAGAAGCCCTTGGCTTCAAAGTCACCGATATAAAAATCCTCCTTGCCACACACGCCCACTTCGACCACGTCGGCGCAATGGCAGCCATGAAACGCATGTCTGGCGCCCAGCTTATGATCCAGGAAAAGGATGCGCCTATAATGGCAGACGGCGGCAACTCGGATTTTGACTTCGGCGGAAAAGGTCCCATGTTCCCTCCGGTGAAAGCGGACCGGCTGCTGCATAATCGCGACGTCGTCTCCCTGGGCGATATGCAGATCACGGTGCTCCATCATCCCGGCCATACCAAAGGTGCGTGCAGCTTTCTTTTTACCGTTAAAGACGAGAAGCGCTCTTATCGCGTCCTGATTGCGAATATGCCGTCCATCCTCGACGAAACAAAACTCCCCAGCATGCCTGCCTACCCCGAAGTCGGAAAAGACTATGCCCATACGCTGGACACGATGCCCAAAGTACAATTCGATCTTTTCCTGGCTTCACACGCCGGTCAGTTCGACCTGGACAAAAAATACAAACCTGGCAGCGGATACCATCCCGAGGTCTTCTTTGACCGGAAAGGATATGAAGCGGCGCTCGAAGTCTTGCACAAGGCCTATTTAAAGAAAGCAGCCAAATAATCGTAAACCACCATGCGAAACACCCTTATCTGTAGTTTATTACTACCGTTGGCCCTCCATGCCCAACCCAAACACGTCTCCTTTACCCCCACCAGCTTTTCCCCCGCGTTTACCCTAAACCGTCCGCCCGTACTCACCATCAACCCCGGCGATACCGTTTCTACCGAAACCATCGACGCCATGGGCTTCGATCAAAAGGCGGTAAAACGCTCACGCGGCGGAAATCCCCTCACCGGCCCCTTCTTTATTACCGGCGCAGCCCCCGGTGACGTCCTGGTAATCCAGCTTCACCATGTCTCTCTTAACCGCGACTACGCTAAGACCTCCGACTACTTCGTCTCTCGCTGTATGCCAAAAGAGATCATGCAGGAATTCAAAAAAACGTCTTCGCTAGTCCGATGGAGACTGGACTTACAAATGAACCAGGGCTGGCCTGACAGCTCCGCTCAAGAATATCCGCACCTGAAAAACTTCAAAGTCCCGCTAAGTCCCTTCCTGGGTTGCATTGGTGTCGCGCCGACCGGTCACAAAAATGAAATCCTCAGTTTCTTCCAGGGCCCCTTCGGCGGGAATATGGATTTCAATCGGACCAAAACCGGATCGACCGTCTACCTCCCGGTCTTCCACGAAGGAGCCTATCTATATATCGGAGACGGCCACGCCCTCCAGGGTGATGGAGAAATAGCCGGGAACGCCCTCGAGACCTCCATGGACGTCGTGTTTTCTGTACAGCTCATCAAGAACGATTCATTGCAATACCCGCGCGTCGAAGACAACGAATACATTATGGCGCTGGGAACGGCCAAGGAAACCCCGGAAGCACTCAAGCTGGCTACTAAAAACCTGCTGGACTGGCTGCAAAAGGATTATCACCTAACCCTTCATGAAGCCACTCAGGTCATGAGCACCACCATCGAATACGGTATCGCAGAAATAGCGGACCCGAACGTCGTCGTCACGGCCAAAATCAAAAAGGAAAAGCTCCGCTCCATAAATAAATAGAAATGGAAAACACCCGAAAGGTAATCCTATATATCGCCAGCAGCCTCGACGGCTATATCGCCAAGCCGAATGATGACCTAAGCTTTCTATCGCTAGTCCAAAAGGAAGGAGAAGACTATGGCTACAACGAGTTTATCAAGACCATCGACACCGTTATCCTCGGGCGGAAGACATACGACTGGGTAACCAAGGAAGTCGGCTTCTTTCCACACGCAGACAAGAAATCCTTTGTCATCACCAGAACGGCCCAACCCCAAAAAGGCCAAACGACCTTCTATACAGGCGACTTATCCAGCTTGATAAAAAAGCTAAAGAGCGAGGAAGGAAAGGATATCTTCTGCGACGGCGGCGCCGAAATCGTTACCGAATTTCTAAAGAATAACCTGATCGATGAGCTGATCATTTCGATTATCCCCATCTTTCTCGGTGGAGGAACAAGACTCTTCAAAGACGGACGGCCAGAACAAAAGCTCGAGTTGTTGAGCACAAAAGCTTTCGACACCGGCCTCACGCAGCTACACTACAGGCGAGTCTAATCCGAAATCCAGTACCAGGGAATATCCAGCTTCCCTTTTCTTAGATACGCGTGTATATAATCCTGTTCACTAACGCGGTCATAGAGCGAATGAGGGACCCTGAATTCCGTTCCGTCCCGGTATTTCCCCCAAGCCGTCAGCGTGAGATAGTAAGAAGTAGATTTACCATGACTCACCCGCTTACCGATCACCTTTACATTAAAGTTCTCCGGTTCAGACTTGTCATAGTAACAGTTGGCAAAAGTTATGGTGGAGTAGCTGTAGATAATCGCTATCCCGAAAATGCATGCAATGACCGCGGCTTTGTTTCCCTCATTGACAATGGCCTTCCAGCAGGCTACAATACAAACCAGGGCTGCCAGGACCATGCCGCCGCCAATCAGCACAACCATTCTATTCGTAAAGCTATACAGGTCGTATTCGAGTAAGACCCGTATCATGGCCCCGAGACTGGAAAAAACCATTAAGTATACGGCCGAAGGGTAGGGGCTATTCTTCTTTCTGTATAGTTTCATCAGTCCCTGGTACTTCCAGGTAGCATACACCCCCGCCCAGGGTGCAGCAAGCAAAAAAAGCATTACGATCTCGAAAGGTTTCGGATAAATCAACACCCAGAAGAACGAGCCAAAACCCACACTCGTCGTCACCGCCTCCCATCGCTTAGCACCAGCCAGTCTGTCCGCCCTGTCTTCCGCCGTCGTACCGAATTCTTCGTTCTGGAGCAGGACCTTTGTTTCCGCTTCCAGCTCCACCGCATCCAGATCCTTATAGTTCGTCTCGAACCAGGCGATAAGAAGGCTCCGGTCATCCAGTCCCTGTGGAAGCTGAAGGGTCTTACCCTCTTTTACAAAAATGTTAAACGTATTCTTCTCGCCATGCCTAAAACCATCGATCTGTTCAAACAGGATCGACCGGGATGAGAAGGCGTGGTTTACCGTCAGGCTGCGAGCCTGCTCATCTACGATCACGAGAAGGCGCTGGGTTTCAAGATAGAAGCACACCGCAATCCCGAAAAGAGCAGCGGCCCCGATCAGCTGTAACAAAAAGACGCTCGAAGCCGGCAAGCCGGTCCGTATAGCATATACCGCCAACGCAACGCCCCCGCCGGCAAAGAGCAAGGCCAGAAAAAGATATCCGATTTTTTGTCCTGTACCAATACGGTATTCCATAGACGATTAAAGTATATAAAAAAGGGCAATTCTGCAAGACGCCTGCAGAACTGCCCAATTTCAATAAACGCAGTGAGAACCTATTTTGCTTTTCGTATATATATGTTCCCGGTCATCGTCTTCATCATCATCTCCGGGCCGCCCCCGTTGATTTTCCCATATACCCATTCGTCCACGACGATTTTGTACATATGTCCCGATTCCGTCTTCTTTACATTCGGGGCCGTCTTGTCTACAGCAATGTCAAAGTCGGTAAAAATACCCCCCTGGTCGGTCTTGAGCTTGACATTCGATTTCAGCTCGGCCGGAAAGGTCACGTCTACTTGACCGCTTAGCGTCGAAAATGCCATGGCCGCATTGGGGTCGACGGTTTTAAAGGTCACGACTACCGAACCGCTGACGGTATTGGCGACTACCGAACCCGAGATATCCTTTAGCGTAATGGGACCATTGACGGTGTTGATCTCCAGCTTACCGCTGACATTGCTCACCGACATCTCGCCGTGGTTGACGCCGCCCAGCTTGAGAGAGCTCAGGTTCTGGGGCACCTTGATGACCAGGCCCGCGATAGTGGAAAGTCCGCTATTGATCGTGACGGTATTATTGCTTTCGTGCGCGCTCACTTCCATGCCGGAGCCGCCGCCGATACGCCGCATTCCACCCGAACCCGCCTCCTCACGACGGCGGGCGGAGTCCCCAAAAACATCGATCACCACGTCTTTCCCTTCATAGCCAATGACCTTTATCGACCCATCCAGTACATGCGCCTCCAATTTGCAAGGCTTGCCCGGCTCGCTCAGCGGTACGACCAGCTGTTCCTTTACACCCTGCGCCCAACCCGGGCCCGCCAATAGAAAAAAGATCGATAATGAAATAATGCTTTTCATAAACTTATTTTTAAGATTGTTTTTTTACGTAAATATTTCCATTCATTGTTTCGAATTTAAAGACACCGCCGCCATTGCCGAACTTTATCCGCCGGGCGACGTCCAATTTATACGCCGTACTGTTGGCCCCCCGGGAAACATTCTTTGTCACAACCACAGGTAAGGTTTCCGTGTCTGGAAAATCTGTATAAAAGCTCCCGTTCATGCTTTTGAACTGGACATTGCCTGAAAAGCTCGAAGGATAGGTTACTTCCAACGGTCCGTTAAGCGTGTAAAAAGACGAAGAGTCCGGGACGCTCAGATAGTTGACGGTGACCGCCCCATTGATGGTCCTGGCTTCAGTCGCGCCCTTGGCGTTTTTGATCGTAACAGGTCCGTTTACGTTGTGTGCCTTTAAAGACCCCGAAACATCCTTAATCGTCACGTCTCCCTTATTGACCGTCCGGATATCGAGGTTCATATTATACGGAACCTTCACCGTAAACTCAAGCTCATACCGGTATTCGATACGCTTGCGCTGATCTTCCCATCTGCGATCCCTTGGCCGCGAATCAAAGGGTTCCGCAATATAAACGATAATGCTATCGCTCGTCTGTTCGAATTCCAGCTTGAATTCCTTCTTCCCTACTTCAACCTGCTCTGCCGTCTTGGCGGAGATAACTTTGTCGATCTCGAGGACCACTTTATCTCCGGCATAACCTTCCACGTTGATAGCGCCTTCCAGGTCATAGATCGCCAGGACGGAGGTGGACGCTTTGGGAACCGAGAATTCCTTCTTGATATGCTCCTTGAACTCCTGCGCGTTCGCAGACGGGCAGGACGCGCATACTATGGCCAGTCCCGCCAAAAGGGGAATAAATTTTCTTTTCATATTTTGGTTGGTTTTAAATCAATCGAGTAAGGGTCTGCTGAATTTTATCCCGCACCATTTCGTTGAGGTCTTTTTGTCGTAGCAGCTCTTTAAACGGCTTAACCGCTTTTTTCTCTTGTAATTTCAACATGACGTCCGCCAGGGCAGCTTGCACCAGGGGCGAGTCCTGCTGCGAGATCGACTGTACAAGACCTTCGCGAACCGCCGGGTCATCGGCATAGTGCGCCAGCGCATCCAGGGTCATCAGCCGAACGTTGCTATTTGGGTCGTTGTTGAGCGTGCTGAACAACGCATCGATTACTTTCTTATTGACATTCTTTATTTCGCTGGTATAGCTGACCCCGCGGATGCGTTCGGATGCCGAAGGGTTCTCCAATAAAGATAATAACACCATTTCCTTTAGCTCACGTACCTGGGCGGACAACGGCTGTTCCGCCACAGCGGGCTGCGAAGGACGGGAAAACCAATACCCCAGTCCAACACCCACAACCACAAGAACCAGGCTATACCCCCAGGTAAATCCCGGCCGGACAGCAAAAAGCTGACGCAGGTAGTAAAACAGATCCGGACGCTTCTCTCCAACACCCTGCTTAAACGTTTCCAGCATCGCGTCGAATCGAACCTGTATCTTCTCCGAAGGCGGCGGCACAGGCAGTGAGCCCATCGAAACCCAGAGCTCCCGGTTCGTTTCGAACAGCTGCCGGCATTCCGCACAGTCCTCCAGGTGAGCCCCAAGCTCCGCTCTTTCGGCATCTGTCAATTGGTCGTCCATCCAACCTGCCAACATTTGTTTTCCTTTTTCGCAATTCATACTATTCAGTTTGCAGATATAATTTCTTTAGCTGATGTATCGCCCGGTGGATCCGGACCTTCACCGCCGCTACGCTGATGTCCAGCACCTCGGCGATTTCTGCATATTTCAAGTTCTGGTAGCGGCTCAGCACCAGCACTTCCCGGCTTTCCGGATTCAGACTATCGATCCGGCGCTGCAGCATTTCCAGCTCCAGCTTCTTTTCCAGCTGCTCGTCCACTAACACCTCTTTCCCGATCCCGTCTTCTACCTGCCGGACCACACCCATACGCCCCGACGTCCGAAGGTGATCTTTCCAAACATTCCGCGCCAGGTGATACATCCAGGTCTTGAATTCCCCCTCTCCGGTAAACGTATGCCGGGAACGAAGCATCCGGTAGAAGACATTCTGTACCATATCCTCGCTCGCCTCCCGCTGACCCGTCATATGATAAAGGAAACCAAAGAGCGGACGATGGTACCTGTGAAACAGCAAGGCCATCTTATCCAGGTCCCCGGACTTTACCTTTAACATAAGCGCGTTATCCGTCAATGAGTTCAAGCAGTTGGTATTCGTTTTTAGAAGGCGGCCTCCGCCCCATTCGACAATGGAAACTTCGACCCCTAAAAAAGGTTACTGAAAATCTACAATTTATTTACCTTCCCTGGAAATATTGCTTCACATGATCACGTCTACTCTATCCCAGCTGCACTGGTATAAAGTCATCAGCCCAAATTTCGAAAAAGCGATCAATTACGTCCTGACAACCGATTTCTCCGCAATGGACCTGGGAAAATACCCCATCGACGGCGAGGAAGTTTTTGCCATTGTCAATGAATATACCACCAAGCCGCCGTCGGAATGTACCGCCGAAAGCCACCAGGACTACGCCGACATCCAGATCATCATCAACGGCGCAGAACGGTTCGGCTATGTTCCGCTGATCGACCAGCCGGCTTCGACACCCTACAATCCCGACAAAGACTACGCCCTCTACGACCTCCCCGAAGATTCTTTCAACTATATTACCCTCCCTGCCGGCCAGTTTATCATCTTCTTTCCCTCCGACATCCACCTGCCGGAATTATTTCAGCACCAACCCGACCTCGTGAAGAAAGTCGTCGTAAAAGTGGGACTGTAGCACAAAAACATGACCGATACCGAAAAGATTGCTTTTAAAAACCGGCTGAAACGATGGGCCCTGGACCTCATCACCGAACGTATCAATACCGCCCGTGCTGTCATCGACGCTGCACAGGAAGCCGCCAACAACGAAGAGAAGAGTTCCGCCGGCGATAAATACGAAACCGGCCGCGCCATGGGCCACCTGCAGCAGGAGATGCACGCAAAGCAGCTGACCGAATACGTCAAGGAATTGTCCATCCTTCATTCCGTCAATACCGACATCCTTTACAACGAAGGAAGGGCAGGGGCCTTTCTAAAAGGAACGGATCAGTCTTTTTTTATCGCCGCCGGCCTGGGAAAACAAACACTCGAAGGACAGATGATCTTCTTTCTCTCCCCTCACGCCCCGCTTGCTAAAATTCTGCAAAATAAAAAAGCCGGTGACAACATTACATTCAACAGCATAAAGACCACTATTCAAATGGTATTTTAGTCAATAAACATTAACTTCCTCACAAATATGTTTGCACCCATCATGAGAAAGTCACTCTTATCACTGCTCAGCCTGTGTATCAGCGTCAGCGTCTTTTCACAGGAAACCTTGATCCCCGTCCCCGTCAGCCAGCAACAAAAAAGCGGCGTCTTTACTTTGCCTAAGACTATCGTCATCGAAGCCCAGCAAACACCGGGCAATACCCTGCAAGATCTGAAGAGTCACCTCAGCCTTCCTACCGGCTATTCCGTGACGACCACTTCTTCCAATTCGAACGCTACAATCCGGCTCATACTAAATACCAATGCCGACGCCCAGCTCGGCGCAGAAGGATATACCCTGGACGTCAGCCCCAAGGCCATACAAATTCGCGCCAACCAGCCGGCCGGTCTTTTCTATGGCGTACAGACCCTCTTACAGCTGCTGCCCAAAGACATCGAAAGTAAGGTACCGGTAAAAAACACCGCCTGGACCATCCCCTGTCAGACTATTACAGACTATCCGCGTTTTAGCTGGAGGGGCCTGATGCTCGATGTATCCCGCCACTTCTTTACCAAACAAGAAGTGAAGGGCTTTATCGACGAGATGGTAAAGTATAAGTTCAACCTGCTGCATATGCACCTCACCGACGACGAAGGCTGGCGCGTCGAGATCAAGAGCCTGCCTCGTCTTACACAGGTCGGCGCCTGGGCAGCCCCCCGGCAGGGAACTTACGGCACTTTTCCCGCGCCCGCACCCGAGGAGCCCCGCACCTATGGCGGCTTCTTCACACAAGACGATATCCGCGAGATCGTGCAGTACGCAAAGGATCGTTTCGTCAATATCCTCCCCGAAGTCGACGTACCCGGTCATAGCCTCGCAGCTATCGTCGCCTATCCCGAGCTCTCCTGTACTCCGGGCGTAGATAAATACAAAGTCCGCTCCGGCGAACGAATCATGGACTGGCACAAAGGCGGCTTCGACGCCCTTATCGACAATACCCTCTGTCCCGCCAACGAAAAGATCTATCCCTTCCTGGATAAGGTCTTTACCGAGCTGGCCCAGCTCTTTCCCTTCGGTTATATCCATATCGGCGGCGATGAGTGCGCCAAGAACTTCTGGGAGGAGAGCGACGCCGTAAAAGCCCTCATGAAAAAGGAAAATCTAAAGAACATGGAAGAGGTACAGAGCTATTTCGAAAAGCGGGTCGAGAAGATCGTCGAGTCCAAGGGCAAGAAGGTCATCGGCTGGGACGAGATCCTCGAAGGCGGACTCGCGCCAAATTCAGCCGTCATGAGCTGGAGAGGAATCGCAGGCGGCATCCAGGCGGCCAAGATGGGACACCAGGTGGTGATGAGCCCTACCACCTTCTTCTATCTGGACTATATGCAGGGCGACGCCGCAGTGGAGCCTCCGGTCTACGCCTCGCTCCGGCTAAACAAAACCTATTCTTTCGAACCCGTTCCCGATAGCGTCGATCCAAAATTGATCATCGGTGGACAAGCGAACCTATGGACCGAGCAGGTCTATAACACCCGCCACATGCAGTACATGATCTGGCCCCGCAGCATGGCGGTTGCAGAATGTCTTTGGAGTCCCAAGGAAAAGAAAGACTGGAACAGCTTTACCAAAAGGGTCGAAGCTAATTTTGATAGACTAGACGTCGAAGAGGTTAAATACGCTCGTTCGATGTTCGACGCGATCATCACTCCCAAAAAGGACTATGCCGGCAATCGCTCCATCGTCGTCGAGCTCGACACGGAAATAAAAGGCCTGGATATCTATTATAGCTGGGACAATTCCAATCCGGACAATTTCTACCCGAAATACACCGGTGCGCTAAACGTACCCAAGGACGCTTCCTGGTTAAAGGTGATTACCTATCGCGACGGTAAACCCATCGGAAAGCAGATCAACATCGCCGTTTCCGAACTACAGAGCCGGGCGGGGATCACACCACAAGACTAATCGATGACAGACGCCCTCGGCACTGCGTTAAAAGATTATCATAACAACGGCAAACCCACCGGCAAGCTTTGGGTTCATAATAACTATGGGCCCAAGGAACACATGCCGGTGGATATTTATTTCCGTAACATGGAAAAAATGCCCGAGCTCGAATGGGTCGCTCTGCAGCAATGCCGCGGAAAGATCCTCGACATCGGCGCTGGCGCCGGCAGCCATGCCCTCGCCCTCCAAAAAATGGGACAGGACATCACCGCACTCGACATCTCGCCGCAAGCCGTGGAAGTCATGAAGTCCCGGGGTGTAAAAAATGTCCTCGAAGGCGATTTCTTCGACCTAAACCCCTCACAGCCCTATGACACTTTTCTGCTCCTCATGAACGGCATCGGCCTTTCGGGCACCATCACCGGTCTTCGCCGCTTCCTCGCCAAAGCCCGCACCCTGCTCCAGCCCGGCGGCCAGCTGATCTTCGATTCTTCGGATATCGCCTATCTCTATGAGGACACCCCCGCCCCCAAGGACCGGTACTACGGCGAGCTAAAGCATATGTACGAATTCAAAAAACAACGCACCGACTGGTTCGAGTGGCTGTTCATCGACCGGGAAACCCTAAAAAAAGTAACCGCAGAAGAAGGCTGGCAAACCGAGCTTCTTTATGAAGACCCCTATGACCAATATCTGGTGCGCTGCCGGCTCACGTGACATTTACCCATTTTATCCCCACCGGCGATTTTTTTTATCCCCACGGGCCCGCCCGCCATTCTATTTTCACCCCTGAATCGATACTTTAGTGGTTTAACCAGTGCAGATGGCGATATCGGATATATCCTATTTATTTGAAACCTCTCCCTCCGTTCAGATCATCCGGATGCGGAACGCTCAGTGGGTGATCCCTTTCCTGTTCAAGGCTTTCAAAACCGAAAGCATCCTCTCGCTTCCCGAGCCCGCATTAATAACACTATTAGCCGAAGAGCTGCGCAATCACTCCGAAGAAATAGAAGACCTCGAAGAAGCCCGAATCGAATTTGGCGAGGACGAAGAAAGCAGGGCCCGCAAATACCTCCTCAACTGGGTACAGAAACGCCTGCTGCAGGATTTCCCTAATGAAGACGCCGTCACTCAGTACCAGCTCAGCGCCCATACGGAGAAACTGTTCCAGTGGCTGCAAAGTCTCGAGAAACGTCAGTTCGTCGGCACCGAAAGCCGGTTCCGGTTCCTCTTCCAGACCTTGAGGGAAATGGTTGAGTACACCGAGGACGACACCACAAAGAGACTGGAAGAATTAAAGAACCGTAAAGCCGAGATCGACAAAGAGATAAAACGCCTCGAGATGGGCTTCAAGCCCGAGATCTACACCAACGCCCAGCTCCGGGAAAGACTCGAGTGGTTTACCCGCCTCAGCCACGAGCTGCTGAGCGACTTCCGGGAAGTAGAAGACAATTTCAAGTTCATCCATCGGCACATCGTCGAACAACATACAAAAGCAGAAGTCAACAAAGGCGCCATCGTCGGCTACGCCTTCGAAGCATACGACGCGCTGAGGAAATCCGACCAGGGTAAATCCTTCTACGCCTTCTGGGACTTCCTCGTCTCCCGTGCCGGACAAGAAGAATGGCGCCTCCTTACCGACCAGCTGCTACTGCTATTACAAGATCGCAGCATCGAAAGCGACGGAGAGTTCGTCCAGAATATAAAATCCCTGCTGCTGCAGCAAGGCCGAAACGTATATGAGTCCAACGACAAGATGGCCGAGAAGCTGAGCCGGATCATCACCGAAAAAGAGATTGCCCGTCACCGGCGCCTTCGCCAGCAGATCGGCAGCATCAAAGAGCTGGTCTTCCAATTCATGGACGAAGAGACTCCGCCCTGCGGTCTGCAGCTCAACTCACCGGCTCCGATTAAAATGAGCATGGAGCGCAAGCTCAACCTCACCGAGAAGCACGGGCCGACGGTCGTCAAACAACCGTCCAACGCCCAGGAAAAGATCGAAGACCTCGAACGCTTCGGCCGGATGCTAAGCGCCTCGCATATCGACAAGAAACGCCTCTGGCAGAACGTCGAACAGACCCTGCAGAAGAAAACAACCGCAACATTGTCGGAAATCATCGAAGCCGGAGGCCTCGAAAACGGTATTGCCGAAGTCGTCAGCTATTTCAGTTTCTTAAAAGAAAAAGCATCCCGCGTACAGGCGATGCAGGAAATTACCGAGCTGATCCCGCTCGACGAAGAGAAAACAAGATTTATAGAAGTACCCTATCTCTTATTCAGCAGATAGAAAGGTAGAAAAACGCATATATAACATGGCCACGGACAAACAACCCATATTGCCCTATACCCCGGTCTTCATCAAGCTCCTGAAGGGGCCCATCGAATACCTGGAAAAAACTGCCTGGGAACAGCTGCTCCAATACCAGACGGAGCTCACCCGCTTCCTCCAGCAGCTGGGCCTGGTCCTCGTCCTGGAGAAAGACGACGGCTACGCCTATCTGGAACAGACCCGTCTCGACGAAGAAGACAACGTCGCCGGCTGGGTCCGCCGGATACAGTTGGGCTACGAGGAAAGCATCCTCCTCGTCCTCCTAAGGGATATGATGGCCGAGTTCGAAGTAGGAGAGGCCTCGACCCGCGAGTTGATCAAGAAAAGACGCGAGATAAAAGAATATGCAGAGCTGTTTTTCAAAGAGAACCCCAGCCGGGTGAAGTTTATCCGTGACCTCGACCGGCTGATCGACCGGGTCGAAGAGCTCGACTTCCTCGAAAAAGTAGAGAACAGCGATCTCCTCGACGAACAGAAGTTCCGGATCAAAAAGATCATCAAGGCCCGGGTAGACAACGAACTATTGGAAAACTTCAAACAACAACTTATCGAACATGCAGCTGGGCGTATTTAGTACCGATGAAAACAAATCCGGGTTCCGGCTCCAATACATGGAGCTCTATAACTGGGGAACCTTCGACGAGCACGTCTGGAAGATCAGTCCCGGCGGCGAGACCTCGTTGCTCACTGGCGCCAACGGCAGCGGCAAGACCACGTTTGTCGACGCCCTGTTGACCCTGATCGTACCCGAGAAGAAACACCGCTTCTACAACCAGTCCTCCGGCAGCGAGAAGAAAGGGGACCGCACCGAAGAAACCTATGTGATGGGCGGCTACGGCAGTGTCCACACAGAGAACGGACAGTCGAGCAAGACGCTCTATTTAAGAGAAAACAAAGATCAGGCCTATAGCATATTGCTCGCCCACTTCTCCAACGAAGCCGAACAGTATGTCACCCTCTTCCAGGTACGCTGGTTTAGCGGAAGCGAGATGCGCCGCGTCTTTGCCATTGCCCACAAACCCCTCCACATCGAAGACGACTTTCGACCTTTCGACCTCAATGGAGCCTGGCGCAAGCGCATCGACCAACAATATAATAAAGGAAGCCGTAAACAGGTGGAATGGTTCGACGCCGCCAGCCGGTATGCCCAGCGGATGGTCGAAGTCCTTGGCATGCAAAGTATGCAGGCCCTCAGTCTCTTCAACCAAACCATGGGGATCAAGGTGCTGGGAGAGCTGAACGAGTTTATCCGAACGAATATGCTGGAGCCCCGCAACATGGAGCAAGAATTTCAGGAGTTGAAGAAACACCTGTCCACCCTGATCGACGCCCAGCGAAACATCGAGAAGACCGAAGAACAGGTTCGCCTGCTCCTGCCCCTGAAGAAACATTACCAGGCTTTTAAAGAACAGTCCGACCTGGGCGAGCTCTCACGTCACGAAGTCAACACCGCCCGGATCTGGAAGAATTATACCAAGTTTCACCTTCTCGACGAATACGTGCGCGAGCTGGAGAAAGAAGCCCAGCTCCTTCGCCGCCAGTCGGAGGACGGCCGCCAGCAGATCGACGCCTTGCGCGAAGAAGAACGGCAGACGCTCAACCAGCTGGAACAAAACAAGGCCGGTCAGCGGCTGCAGCAGCTGGAGAAAGAAAAGGAACAGCTGCAGGCCCAAATAAAAGAAACCGAACAGGCGCTGAAGAAATTTACCGAATGGTGTACCACTCTGCGGCTGCAGGAAGTAACTCCCTCCGATGAAGCCGGTTATCAGAGAATCAAAAAAGAAGCCGACCGGGTCGAGAAAAAGCTGGCCACCGAAATGCGGAATAATGACGAAGACCTTTATTCCGCACAGGACCAACAGAAGAAGTCCGCCACCGAGAAAGAAAAGATCGAAGGGGAGCTGAATACCCTGCTGCACAGCCGGAACAATATCCCCGCCCACCTCATCGCCTTGAGACGAGACATCTGCGCCGAGCTAAAGCTGGAAGACCAGGACCTGCCCTTCGCGGGGGAGCTGATGCAGATAAAAACCCAGGACCTCGACTGGCAGCCCGCCCTGGAGAAGTTACTGAATCCGCTCGCGCTCCGGCTGCTCGTCCCCGACAAATATTATAAGAAGGTAACCCGCTATATCAACACTACCGACCTCAGGACCCGGCTGGTGTACAACCTCGTAAAGGACGTCGCGCTGCAGCAGCACGCCGACCCCGGAACCGTCTGGCACAAGCTGGACTTCCATCCCGATCATCCGCTCAGCGCCTGGGTCGGACAACAGGTGATCCAGCAGTATAGCTACAGTTGCGTCGACAGCGAAAAGTCCCTCGAGCGCTATGAGCGGGCCATTACCCTACAGGGATTGATCAAGAACCGCGACCGTCACGAAAAAGACGATAGACCCGGACGCGGCGACGCAAGCCGGTACGTCCTCGGATGGAATAACGAACCAAAGAAAGAGGCCCTGCAACGCCGCCGCTCACAAGTCCTGATGGAGCTGGAGCAAGCCGACGAAGCCCGGCAGCGCGCCACGCAAAAAGGCGCCCGGCTAAGAGACCAGGTCTTTGCGGCCAAACACCTCAATGAACACGACGGCTTCAAGCTCGTCAACGTCGCGGGTATCCAGCAGTCCATCCACCACCTCGAAGAACAAATGAGTAAGCTGAAGAAGGGGAGCGACCAGCTCAAGACCCTTACGCAGCAGCTCGAAGACATAAGAGATCGTCTGGAACAACGGCAAAAAGAAAAAGACGAGATCGTCAAAAAAACTACCCTCGTCGAGTTCGACCTCCAAACAAGAGAAAAAGAACAACAGGGCCTCGCCAGCTTCGTCAACCTCCTGACCGAAGCCGATAAGGACCTTCTCCTGCAGTTCCAACAAAAACACAACCCCGAAAGCGAGCTTTCTCTCGACAACATCGACAGCCATTACGCCCAGCTGACGGAAGCCGCCGAACAAGCCGCCAAGCAGCACGAGGAAGCTGCGACAAAGGAAGGACGCGAGCTTGATCGCGCCATCAACAAGATCAAGAATCCGCCGCTGGAAATCCTACAGCGATTTACCGACTGGGCCGCCGATACACAACGCCTCCCCGTCGAGCGCGAGTACGCCGGGGAATATCTCGAATGGCTGGAACGATTGGAGTCTGAAAATCTCCCCCGTTTCAAAAAAGACTTCGAACGCCTCCTTCATGACACGGCAGTTATCAAAATGGGCGTGCTCAACGAAGAGCTGGAAAGCTGGGAGCGGAAGATCAAAAACAGCATCACCACCCTCAACCAGTCACTCAGCGGCATCAACTTCAACCGTCTCCCCGATACCTATATCCAGCTTGGCATCCGCCCCGTCACCGATACCGTCATCAAGGAATTCCGCAGCCGATTGCTCAACGCCCTCCCGCAGTCCGCCGACTGGCAGCAGAACAGCTTCGAGGACAAGGCCCAGCACTTTAAAAAGAATGTACAGGCCTTTATCGATTCACTCGACGAAAGCGAGGCTTATCGTAACCGGGTGCTGGACGTTCGCAACTGGTTCGAGTTTTGGGCGGACGAGAAATTCCGCGAAACCAACGAACTCAAGAAGACTTATCGGCAGATGGGTCAGCTCTCCGGCGGCGAGAAGGCGCAGCTCACTTACACTATACTTTGTTCGGCCATCGCCTACCAGTTCGGCATCACACGCGAAGGCCGCAACTCGAAGAGCCTGCGTTTCATCGCCGTCGACGAAAGCTTTAGCAATCAGGATGAGGAAAAAGCGACATATTTGATGGAGCTCTGTAAACAGCTCCACCTTCAGCTCCTGGTTGTGACGCCGAGCGACAAGATCCAGATCGTAGAGAGCTTTATCGCACACGTCCACCTAGTGCAACGCGTACACAACCGGCATAGCATTCTTTTTAATATGACAAAAAAGGAGCTAAAAGAGAAAAAGGAACTCGTCGTTTAAAAAAAATACTTAGTCTTTGTTAATGACTATGTACTGCGTTCCTTTTTTTCTACTTTTAAGAGATGAAGGTTCTGGGCGGACTGATATTTTTCCTATTAACTGCTGCCGTTTCTGCATCTGCACAGGTACAGGACGACTCCAGCTTTTCGCTGCTGATAAATAGCGGACTCTCCGTTACGCATGCCAACGACCCCCACATCAACCGCTGGCTGGAGAAGTACGGCTATCCAGCCGAACCACACGCCCCGACCAGCTTTAATTTCGAGCTCGCAGCAATGCCCGCGGCGTCCCGGCTATTATATAGCATCAAGCTATCTACCATCTCCTCAGGTCATAACCTGAGCTCTTTCAATATTTCCGTAGGTCTGCACAATGCATTTATCAAAACCAACAACTTTCTCTTTTTCGCCGGTGTAAATGCCGGATATCATAGCGATATCATCCGGCTCAACGGACAGCTGCCGGCAGACTATGCCGCCCTTGCCAGTCAATATCATTCCCCGCTGGCCCTCCGCCGGACAGGTCTTTTCCTGGAACCCGGACTAAAGGCTTTTTATTAT
Organism: Bacteroidota bacterium; assembly: GCA_018267545.1. GTDB lineage: Bacteria > Bacteroidota > Bacteroidia > Chitinophagales > Chitinophagaceae > Puia. The sequence goes on along the minus strand of JAFDYG010000455.1, from coordinate 16,283 downwards.
CCCATCAATTATCATAGTCTACAATTGGGGATCTATGGCGGGCTCGCCTATGATCTTTACTTCAACTCTCATTGGGGATTAGGCTATTACAACAATAATCACGGCAAATCGAGCGGACATTTCAGACAGTTAAAAAAGCCCGCAGACCAGCTGCGCGTCAGTGAATACGGCTTCTGTCTCAGCGCAGGGCTGAGCCTGCGCATCCACCTCCACTAATTGCCCAATTCACCTTTCTTATTCCTATCCGATCGTCCCAAATCGGGAAGAGTCTTCCGGCTGGGAGATATTCTCTTTGTGGTTTTCTTTTATAGTTGTTTGATTTATAGGATACTATAAATTGGTATTGGATTGGATAATGTAGTATTGAAACTATTCCGTCACCCTATAAATCCATTCCGATGAAGAAAATATACTTCTTCCCCAAAATCGGATTTACTGTCACACTTCTCCTGGCCATGGCCGGAGTCTTCTATTGTCAGACTACAAAAGCCCAGAGCTGTCCCACAAGCGGTACGACAAACATCAATTCCAACCCCGCAACATATTATCCTGTCACGGGTACAGGTACCAAATTCGCCGGTAGTACCTCTATCGTTTTGGGTACCGCGGCTTACGGCAGCACCCCCATCAGCTCGGGAGACGTTCTGCTTGTCATCCAAATGCAGGGCGTCCAGATAAATACCGACAACTCCAATAATTATGGAGGGAACAATGGAACGGGCAGCGGCTATCTGAACAACAGTCAGTATGTGGCAGGTAAAATGGAATATGTGGTAGCCACCAACAGCGTTCCTCTCAGCGGCGGAACCGTAAATTTAAGCGCCGGTCTGTCCAATACATATAAGAATCTGGTTTTTGGATCGGACGGACAATATACTTACCAGGTAATTCGCGTTCCCATTTATTATGACGTAAAACTGACGGGTACGATTACTGCTCCTCGCTGGAATGGTTCTACCGGCGGCGTTGTCGTTCTGTATGCTACCAATAATATCTTAATGAATGGTAACACGGTCACGGCTTCCGGCATGGGTTTCAGAGGCGGCGGTGGTCGTCAGTTGACTGGCGCTGGCGCTGGAGCATATCAGGATTATCTCACGATGTCTTCTTCCAACGCCAACGGCAGCAAAGGTGAAGGGATGGCTGGCTCTCCAAAGTATACCAATAATAGCAGCACCAATTCACTGGACGCGTCCGGCAATGAAGGCTACCCCAATGGAAGCTATGGCCGAGGCGCTCCTGGCAACGCCGGCGGCGGCGGTACAGATGGTAACCCCGCTGGCAACAACGACATGAATTCCGGCGGCGGCGGCGGCAGCAATGGCGGTGCGGGTGGTATCGGCGGTAATGCCTGGAGCAATGGAGTAACGACTGGCGGTAAGCCTGGTACTGCATTTGCCGAAGTATCCCCTTCGCGCCTGATCATGGGCGGCGGGGGCGGAGCCGGTACGACAAACAATGGTACAGGTACACCTGGCAGCGGTTTTGCCTCCAGCGGCTCAGCCGGCGGCGGGATCGTCATCCTGATTGCGGGCAAGGGTATCACCGGCACCGGAAATGTCCTGGCCAATGGCGCTTCCGCTAATAACACCGTCGCCAACGACGGCGCGGGCGGCGGCGGCGCAGGCGGGTCCATCCTCCTTGTCAGCGGCAACTGGGTAACCAGTAATATATTGGCCCAGGCCATCGGCGGTAATGGCGGCAGTAACGAAACCGGCGGCGGCCCCACACACGGTCCCGGCGGCGGCGGCGGCGGTGGTGTCATCTATTCCAATAGCACCCTTGCAGCAGGCAGCTCGGTTGGCTTTGGTTCCGCAGGTACGACCAATGGCGGAGCGACTAACTATGGAGCCAGCAACGGCAATAGCGGTCTGATCGTCACCAACCAGAACCCCGCTTATGCGGCTCAGGTTCCCTTAAATTGTTTCGTCCTGCCCGTCAACTTCCTTTCTTTTACGGCAGCCAAGCATAGCACCGACGTACAGCTCAGCTGGGAAGTAACCCAGACGGTTAACGCCCAGCAGTACACGATCGAACGCAGCACCGACGGTTCCAATTTTATGATCATCGGCAGCACGCTCGCCACAGCAAATACGACTTATCAATACACAGATAATAATCTTCCGGCCATCAGCGGTACCGTTTATTACCGTATCCAGGAAGTAGACGCCAACGGACAAACTATTTACAGCAAGATCGTCTCTGTCCGGCTCGACAACCCAGGCTCGAATAACAGCTTTTCTGTCTACCCCAATCCGGCAACGAATTCGGTTACGGTCAGCTTTAGCTGTTCGAACCCCGGCTCTGTCAGCCTGCGGCTCTTCGACCTCAAGGGCAGACAGCTTTGGCTGCAGCAATACTCGGCCAACGCAGGACCGAATACAGTCCAAATCGACTATATCCGTAATCTTCCCACGGGTATCTACATCCTGCAATGGTTCGATGGATTGAAGCCCGAACAGACCAAGATAATGGTGAATCACTAAGCCAGATAAGGCTCCAATAAGCTTCTCATTAAATCAACCCGCAGCTTGAAATGTGCGGGTTGTACTATTGGGTAGAACTGGTCATGAGTCGTGTGAAAGGCCCCATAGAAAAGCCACCAGCCAAGACCCAGCCAGGGAATAATCGCCAGCTCGCGTTTACTCACCGTCCGAATCTCCCGATAACCATTCAGGAATTTCTCAAAAGCAGCATCCGCCTCTTCCTTTGTCATCCGTTTGAAATGTGTGTCGAGACGTAGCTGCTGCCAGAAGCTCATTAGGTCATTGGCCAATAAACCATGACCAAAGAAATCGAAGTCGAAGAAGGTGAGCTTGTCCCCATCGAAGTGAAAATTCTTGGGCAGGAAGTCATAATGACAAACACCAGCCGGCAGACTATCCGCATTCAGTTCCTTCATCTTCTTTCCCGCCTTCTCTGCCATCCGTTGCATCCATTCATATCCCTCCGGAGTCTCGACAAATGCCGGCTCCAGACCCTTCAGCGGTCCAAAGAGCGTCGTCTCCTGATCGAAGGTCCAGCGTCGATCCTTTAGCTCGATGGTTCTTGCGGCCTCATGAAACCTCGCCATCTGAAAACCCAGCTGATGCAGCTGCCCGTCGCTTAGCCTGGACACGGACTGGCCGGGAGCATAGCTAAACAATACCAGGTGCTTGACTCCTTCCACCGCCTCGACCGCTTGAATACAAGCACCCGATCGATCGGCAATCGGCCAGGAAACCGGAACGCCCCTTTCCTTCAAGCCCAGCAGAAGATCGACCTCCGCCGTGATCTCCGAAAGACTCCGTTGATCGGGCCGGTAGGCCCTCAGAATGTATCGACCCTTGTGCGAATTCACCCCATAGGTATCGCCGACACCCCGAAGAATCAGTTGGCAGTCGACCGAACCAAGCCCGTATTTGTTCTGAATAAAACCTGCCAGCGCAGATGAAGAAAGCGTGGAATAGGATGCAGGAAAGAAGTCTTTCATGCTCGCAAAATAGCATAAAAAAAACCTCCATAGAAATGGAGGTACGACCTATTAACTATTAACACCTTATGTAACTCAGTACATGTAGTACTTAAAAGACTTGTTTGTGCGTCCGATTTTCGGGCTAGCCCTATGAGCGCGCGATCACCAGCTGACGGCTCTCCTGCTTCCCATCGGTGCCGATCACCGACAAGATATAAAGACCCGGCGCATAATTTCCAACAGCGAACGTCACGACCGCGCCATTCCCGCTCTCCGCGCGCTTTTCCTGCAACACCTGGCCGGATATGCTGCTCAATCGAACCGTCGTCTGAACACTTGCTGCCGAACCAAGCGAAACATTTACATACTCACGGGCAGGATTCGGAAAAAAGCTAACAGCACTCACCATAGACGTACGAACCACCTTTACTTCCGAATACACATAGCTGTTGTCCAGGTCGACCATACGGAGATGATAGTAACCCACACCAGACAAAGGGTTTTGATCGGTAAAGGAATAGCTGACCGGCAGCGAGCTATTCCCCTTGGCCATAACCGAACCGATCGTCGTCCAGCTCGTACCATCCGCACTACGCTCTATATCAAAACGGCTGGAGTTGGCCTCGATCTGTGTATTCCAGTCGAGGGTAATATTTTTATCATTCGATACTGCGGTAAAACCAACCAGGACCACCGGCAGGGTGCCTCCGCGCACAACCCCGGCAGAGTTGAGCGAAACGGGACCATATACCGAAGGGTTTCCGCAGCTGTGGGGGTAAGAGCCACCACAGTTCATATTGTTGTTCTGCGTAGAATAAGACTTGTTCGCATTGGCATTTGCCGCAGGTGAAGGAGAGTAAGAGAAGTTAGCCCAGTTGTTATAGGAGTTGTTACTATTGGCGACGGAAACACTCGCGTTCTGACCAACCAGGTTAAGAGTGGGTCCGCTAACGGTAAAAGCCGCGGTGCTCGTCTGTGAACCATTACCAATAACGATCTCGCTGGAGCCAAGTAGGTTGATCGGCGTGCTGCTGCTGCCCGTAGACATCATCGTCGCATTGTCGTAGAGATATACCTTGCTTGAAGAGAGGTCTACCTCGTAGCTCGTATTGAAATAAGAGTTGTTGTTAAAAGTAAACGTGCTATTGCTCAGGGACAGGGGCGCGTTTACGATCAGCTGGGCATTGTTCCCGTTGGCGATCAGGTTGGTCGAATTGAAATAAGTCGTGGTCAGGCTGCCTGTGTACTGAATGTTCAGGGTCTGGTTGTTCAATACGATCGTCCCGCCGGTAATGGTACAGTTCTGACAGGTTGAAGACTGATCGACGGTTAGCGTCACTCCGCTCGAGATGCTGATGGTGCAATTAGCACAAGTAGAGGGAAGCACCGCCGACCAGTTCTTGTTGGATGAAATGCTATAGGTTGTTCCTGCGAAGGAGGGTATCGAAACGGTCATGAGGGTCAAGACCAAAAGGGTAAAAAGGGGTATATTGTGTTTCATACTAGGGCGAATTAAGTGAATAGCGTTTGACTAGGATATTACCAAGCCAATGCCATTTCTTTAAATCGCACGTAATCAACGAGTAACGAGTGTGTGAGATAGACACTATTGTCCCCAAAAGAGACAATATTCCAAAAAATAGAATTTTTCCTGTTTTAATCTTTTTTCCCGCGGGAGTCAAGCTCGGAGATTAGCTCCGCAACCAGCGCTGTCCATCCGGTTTGGTGACTAGCGCCCAGGCCATGACTGGTATCGCCGTGGAAGTATTCGTAGAAAAGTAAGAGGTGTTCATTCCCCGGCTTCTTATAGAACCAGTTGTGTTTTCCGTGTAAAGGACGGCCGCCGCTTTCGTCTTTTTTAAATAAACTGATGACTCTTGCGGTTAGCTGGTCCGCGACCTGTTCGAGGTTCATCATTTCGCCGGATCCGACGGGATACTCTACGGACAATCCATCCCCGTAAAATTTACCGTATTGCCGGATCGACTGGATGATAAGATAGTTGATCGGTATCCAGACCGGGCCGCGCCAGTTGGAGTTCCCGCCAAAGAAATCCGACGTCGAATCACCCGGATCGTATTTGATGGTATAGTCGACGCCGCTGATGTTGATTGTATAGGGATGTTCAGAGTGATATTTGGACAGGGCCCGAATTCCGCCGGACGAGAGGAACTCCGCTTCGTTGAGCAGCCGCTCGAGCAGATAGATCAGCCGTTTCTGCGGAACCAGCGACAATAGAATCTGCTCTCCGTCGCTATGTTCTTCATTGGGCCAATAGCGTTTGTTCTTCAATCGATAGTTCTCGAACCAGGTGATCCGTTTTTTGAAATCGCTCAGCTTATGAAGGGTTTTCTTCTCGATGACGGAAACGGCGAAAAGGGTAGTGAGCCCCACGATCGACTGAATGCGCAATTGCACGGGTGAACCACCGATGGACAGCGTATCGTAGAAGAACCGATCCTCTTCGTTCCACATGCCGTGTTCGTTCAACGCTTCTGCGATCAGGACGAAGTGCTCGAAAAATTTGGTCGCCGTGTCTTCGAAGGAGTCATCCTTCATCGCGATTTCCAGGGCCATGTCCATCATATTCAACGCATACATCCCCATCCAGCTCGTGCCGTCGGCCTGCTCCAGCTGCATATCACCTCCCAGACTATGACTCCGGTTAAAGACCCCGATATTGTCGAGCCCAAGGAAGCCGCCTTCGAACATATTATTCCCATTTGCGTCTTTCCGGTTGATCCACCAGGTGAAATTGATCAGCAGCTTTTGGAAGATGCGTTTCAAAAAACCGACGTCGCCCTTTCCGGTCCGTTCTTTTTCGATCCGGTAGACCATCAGCGCGGCCCAGGCCTGTACCGGAGGGTTCACATCGCTAAAATTCCATTCGTACGCCGGTATCTGACCGTCCGGTTTCATATACCACTCCCGCATGATCAGCAAGAGCTGGTGTTTAGCAAAAACCGGGTCGACCAGCGCCATGGAAATACTTTGAAACGCCAAGTCCCAGGCGGCATACCAGGGGTACTCCCATTTGTCGGGCATGGCGATGATGTCCTGGTTCTTGAGGTGCTTCCAGTCGTGGTTACGGCCATTGAGCTTCCCGGCATTTACGGGGGAATGCCCATCGCTGGTCGTCAGCCATCGCTCTACGTCGAAGTGATAGTACTGCTTGCTCCAGAGCAGACCGGCCAGGGCCTGACGCTGAACCGCCGCCATTTCGGGACTGCTCTGCGCCGGCAGGATTGCTTGATAGAAGGCGTTGGCTTCTTCCTTGCGGCTTTGAAAAAGACTGGCCGGGTCTCCGCCAAACGGATTTTCCATGATCCGGTTGCTGAGCCGCAGATAGATGGATTTGGTTTCCTTCGGCCCCAGCGTATAATGATAGACGGGGGCAAACTTCGTCCCCGACTTCTTACTCTTCAGCTGATCCAGGTTCGTTTTCTGGATGATCGCGTCGTGAAACGCATCTTTTACAAAGGGAGTCTTGTTCGGCGTGCCGGACATCTTTTCCAGGTTCGTCTCGTTCTCGGTGAAGAGACTGTATTGCGGCGGCTGGAAGTAAAAATAATAGGCTCCGAGCCGGCTATGATTTGCCTTTACAGAAGTCTTATCCCGGCTGGTAATCACGGGCTTTTTCTCGAGACCATCGTAGTTCCACCGGTTGTAAAACCAAAGGGTGGGGAGTACGGTTATCTCCGCTTCTTTTTCGTAGCGGTTCTTTATGTCAATCCGGATAAAGACGTCCCGTGAATTTTGTTTCGCATAAGTAATCGTCACATCGAAGTACTCGTCGTTGTCAAAGACACCCGTATCCAGGATCTCGTACTCGGGTTCTTCCCGGGAACGCCGCCGGTTCTCCTCCAGCAGCTTCTTATACGGAAATTCCTGCTGCGGGTACTTGTACAAGTACTCCATGTAATAATGGGTGGGAAGATTGTCCAGATAGTAATAAAGCTCTTTGACGTCTTCGCCGTGGTTGCCTTCCGTATTTCCCAGGCCAAAAAGCCGCTCCTTGAGGATGGGATCCTTCCCATTCCAGAGCGCTACGGCAAAACAAAGGTTTTGAAAAAAATCGGAGATGCCGCCCAAGCCGTCCTCACCCCAGTAATATGTTCTGAAATGTGCGTGGTCATAAGGGAAATAATGCCAGGCGTCGCCATAGGCGCTATAGTCTTCCCGGACCGTCCCCCATTGTCTCTCACTCAAATACGGTCCCCACTGTTCCAAAGGTATTTTTTTAGCAGCGTTAACTGCGAGTCGTTGATGTTCTGCCGTCATGATTGTTGTCATTCGCCAATGGTTACAAAATCAGCAAGCATTATTCCATAGTCATCAGCTACAGTGCCTTTTCCGGGTGGAAGTTACTAAAGTTCTACTCGTTACAGCACGATGACACGATATTTACTGCTTATGCCCCAGCAGTTTCTCACTTATGAATATTTTATCAAATTCGTCCACATGTGAATAAATTCCGTTTAAAAAGCCGAACTTTAGTCCGCATTTCACTATTAACCATTTTGCCGGGTTTGGCTGTGTAGCTGCCGGTTTGTTTAATTTATTCTATTTTGACTTTTAGAGACTTTGGCTTAGATGAAGGCCTGCTTGAAGGCATCGATGCTTCCGGATATGAAAATGCCACTCCTGTACAGGAACAGGTCATTCCCATTATTTTAAACGGAAAAGATCTCATTGCCTCCGCACAGACCGGTACCGGTAAGACAGCCGCCTTCCTGCTCCCCATCATCAATAAGCTCCTTGCCTCACGGCACGACGACCAGGTTAACGCCCTCGTGATCGTCCCAACCCGCGAGCTCGCGATCCAGATCGCCCAAAACCTGGAAGGGCTTTCCTATTTTACTCCAATCAGCTCCATCGCCGTCTATGGCGGGGGAGACGGCAGCAACTTCTCCAACGAGAAGCAAGCCCTCTCCAAAGGCGCCGATATCGTCATCTGTACCCCTGGCCGGATGATCGCCCACCTGAATATGGGCTATGTGAAGATGAAGGGTCTACAGTTCCTGGTCCTGGACGAAGCTGACCGCATGCTCGACATGGGTTTCTTCGACGACATCATGAAGATCATTTCCTTCCTGCCTCCCAAACGGCAGAACCTGCTCTTCTCCGCGACGATGCCCGTCAAGATCCGAGAGCTGGCAAGGAAGATCCTCCATGAACCCGAAGAGGTGAATATCGCCATCTCCAAGCCTCCGGCGAAGATCGTCCAGAAAGCTTTCGTCGTATACGAGACCCAGAAGAACCCGCTCGTAAAATGGTTGCTAAAGTCAACTAATTTAAAAAGCACGCTGATCTTCTGTTCAAAGAAGCACAACGTGAAACAATTGACGGCAGAGTTAAAACGCGCCCGCTTCAACGTAAAAGAAATACACTCCGACCTCGATCAAGCCTCCCGGGAAGACGTTTTGCTCGAATTCAAGAGCCGTCGTTTACCCATCCTGGTGGCCACCGACATTCTCTCTCGCGGGATCGACATCGACAGTATCGAGATGGTCATCAACTACGACGTTCCCAACGACGGAGAAGATTATATCCATCGTATCGGCCGTACAGCCCGCGCCGAGACAGACGGTATCGCCTTTACCTTCATCAGCGAAAAGGAACAGAATAAGTTCAATTCGATCGAAGCGCTGCTGGGGAAACCCGTCGACAAAGAACCCGTTCCCGAAGAGTTCGGCCCCGCTCCGGAATATACACCCCGCTCCAAATCCAACCGCTCCGGCGGCGGAAGAGGGGGCAACCGGAGAAATTTCAAACCTTCCGGAAATTCGGGAAATCGTTCGTCCGGCGGACACGGCCATTCTGGAAACCGCTCCGGTCACGGACAGTCGGGTCAAAGGCATGGCGGTCATTCCGGGCATGGTAATTCCGGACACGGTTCTGGTCACGGCGGAGGTCAAGGCAACCGCGGCTCTAAACCAGCGTAAGTCCAAGGCCAGCCAATAGCCAGATCAATACAATAACAGGAGAGGGGAGCTTCGAGAAGTTGAGAAGCAGCCAGGTCACGCCTATACAGATAAGCTTTAAGACGATATCCGTCCAGACGGCCGTCTTCAAGTCTTTCATCATGTACAACGCCGCACCGACCATGATTCCTACGACGATCGCATTGATTCCTTCAAGCGCCCGATAGACGATCGCGTATTTTTTCAGATTATACCAGATAGGGAAGAAGAACAGCACCAACAGGGCGCTTGGTAAAAAAATTCCAGTCGTCGCGATGATGCACCCCAGGATCTGATATCCCGTTCCTTTGTCTTTCATAACGATCCCGCCGATATACGACGCGACAGAGAATACCGGCCCTGGTATCGCCCGGACCATTCCCCACCCGGAATAAAAGTCTTCTTTATTCATCCGGATGATATTGGGATTGCGCTGCATCAGCGTCTGAGACTGGGGACGCGCCACGTACTGTTCATACATCATGGGCATCAGCACATTCCCTCCGCCAAAGACGAGACTCCCGAAACGATAGGTATTTTCAAACAGGTTCAGCGGCCGGCGGTTCGGCCAGTTGTTGTTCTTCGAAAGCTCACTGCTCACACCCGCCAGCAGGAAGATGATGGCAAACAGCCAGATATTTCCCCATTTTATTTTCTTGGATGGAACTTCCTTCTGCGGAATACGCTTGCTGCTAAGATTGGTCACAAAACCTCCCAGGACCAGGAGCATCGGCACTATCCAGGGAGCCTTGAACAACAGAAAGGTAACGATCGTGCTTATCACTAGGATGACCCGGGTAATGGTGTTGTGGATCGAAACTGCAAAGGCCTTCTGCGCGGCAAAACATAAAAAGCCAATGGTCATCGGTCCTATAAACCGGAACAACGCCGTATTGGTCATCGGAAAAAAGGAAAATAGACCCATCAGGATACAAGCCGGCAGCGTCCAGATAATCAGGGTTATCATCGCCAGCACCACTCCGCCCCGCTTATAACCGATCAATGTAAGTGTCTGGGTAGAAGAAGCCCCCGGAAGCAGCTGACAAAAGGCATTGTAGTCGATCAATTCTTCCTCCGTGACATCTCGTCGCCGGTGCACAAAGGTCTTCATCATCATTCCAAAATGCCCTTGCGGCCCTCCGAAAGCAGAAATGCTATGCAGAAAAACCGCTTTCAGAAAAGCAATATGTCGAAACAGAACTGTCAAAAACCGGGATTGGATAATAAGTAAACACTTGAATGCGGCCACAATATTAGCGTATCTTAGTAATAACCAAAAAACTAACATGAAAAAACTACTCCTTCCTTCTCTGTTGCTCCTGGTAACAGCGGCCAACGCTCAAAAAAAGGACCTTCGGCCCGCCATCAGCGCAGCCGCCGACAAGATAGAAAGTAAGACCATCGCCTGGCGCAGAGACTTCCACGAACACCCCGAGCTGGGTAACCAGGAAATTCGCACGGCGAAGATTATCGCAGACCACCTCCGGTCCCTGGGCATCGAAGTAAAGGAAGGAGTAGGGAAGACCGGAGTAGTAGGCATTCTAAAAGGATCTCAGCCGGGCCCGGTCATCGGCCTCCGTGCCGATATGGACGCCCTTCCAATCGTAGAACGGACCCCCATTCCCTTTGCCTCCAAAGTGAAGACCACCTACAATGGTCAGGAGGTGGGAGCCATGCACGCCTGCGGCCACGACTCCCATATGGCCATCATGATGAGCGTAGCCGAAATTCTATCGGGCATGAAAAACAACCTCAAAGGAACCGTGAAATTTATCTTTCAGCCTGCAGAAGAAGGTCCTCCCAATGGAGAGGAAGGCGGGGCCCCTCTCATGATCAAGGAGGGAGTGCTCGAGAATCCCAAGGTAGACGTCGTCTTTGGCCTGCATATCAACTCCGCAACCGAAGTCGGGAAGATCAAATACCGCACAGAAGGGGCCATGGCCGCCTCGGATTGGTTCACCATAAAAGTACACGGCAAAGGCACCCACGGTTCACAACCCTGGACCGGCGTCGACCCGGTAGTCGTTTCGTCGCAGATCATCGAAGGCCTGCAGACCATCATTAGCCGCCAAACCGAGCTCACCAAGGATGCCGCCGTCATCTCGGTCTGCGTTATCCAGGGTGGGGTCCGCTCGAATATCATCCCCGAAGAAGTGACGATGACCGGAACGATCCGCACCCTCGACACAGGTATGCAGCGAATCATACACGAACGGATGCGCCGGACCGTTACCAAGATTGCCGAAAGTGCAGGTGCCACCGCCGAAATAAACATCGACAACAAGACCCTTATTACTTACAACGACCCGGCCCTCGTAAAAAAAACACTACCCTCCTTACAGAAGACGGCTGGAGAAGAGAACGTGGTTTGGATGGATGCGATGACGGGCTCTGAAGACTTTTCTTTCTTTGGCGCAAAGGTCCCTTCCTTTTTCTTCTTCCTGGGAGGAATGAAGAAAGGACAGGACCCCAATACAGCCTATCCTCACCATACCGCCGACTTCTCCATTGATGAGTCTGGCTTCAAATTGGGCGTTAAAGCCTTTTGTAATCTCGTATTCGACTATGCTGATGCTCACTAAGCATCTTCATTTTATTTTATACATAAACAGCGATAAATTAAACTATGGACATCGAAACTATCCGGGAATACTGTCTAGGCAAAAAAGAAGTGGAGGAAGGCTTCCCCTTCGGGGAGAGTACGCTTGTCTTCAAGGTCAAGGGCAAGATGTTCCTGCTTGCCAGCCTGGACAGTGACATACCCCAGTTCAATGTCAAGTGCGACCCCGAAAAGGCCATCGAATGGAGGGAACAATATGCTTCGGTAATTCCGGGCTACCATATGAATAAACGGCTTTGGAACACCGTCATCGTCGATGGATCTATTCCTACAAAAATCATAAAGGAGATGATAGATGATTCCTACCTCCTAGTCGTAAAGTCCTTACCAAAGAAAGACCAACAAGGTCTTCTCTAATAAAGAAACTCGCCGGATCCGGCGGGTTTTTTTTTATTGATAGTAATGATTTCGTTCAATCTCCTGTCTCACCGACTCCGGCACCAGGTACCGAATAGACCGTCCCTCTTTTATATCCTTCCTTATTTCCGTAGAAGAAATCGGTAGGAGAGGGGCCTTTAGAATATGAATTTCCTTTGCTTCTGTATATTCCGGCAGCTGTTCATGCTCCGGGCGCTTGTATACATAGATCGAATAGTTCTGTAAGAGCCAGGTGTAGTTCTTCCATTTCGGAAGATTCTGGAAGCTATCACTTCCCATGATCACAGAAAACTCATTCACCGGATACTTCTCCTGCAAATAAGTAAGGGTATCTACCGTAAAGGAGGGTTTGGGAAGTTTGAATTCGATGTCCGATGCCTTCATATTTGCCTCTCCCTCAATGGCAAGCTGGACCAGGTAGAGGCGATGATATTCATTTAAAAGGGAGGCGGCGGGCTTAAGGGGATTCTGTGGGGAGACTACAAACCAAACTTGCTTAAGATCGGTATGCTTTAAAATGTAGCTAGCAATGATTAAATGGCCATGGTGGACAGGGTTGAAAGAGCCAAAGTAAAGACCTACCTTCATTAGAGACCCTCCTCCATAAAGATATTATCGGCCTCATCTAAACGGAGACTCAGGTTATAGCCGGCTACCGTGATTGAAATGGGATCACCAAGAGGCGCAACCTGTTCTACCCTAATCAGCTCCCCGGGAACACAACCCATCTCCATCAGCTTAAGAAAAAGGTCGTTCTTTTCGAAGGAATGAATTCTAGCAACAGTTCCGGGCTCTAGCTGGGATAGTCTCTTCATGACATCAAAATTAATCTTTGTTATATCAAATATCCTTACGATTTTCGGAAATGCCATCATCCACCACTCCTATTGTCCGCTTCCATTTCCTTACCGATGTTCCCTTAAGGGAGAGAGCCCGGCTAAAAGATTTCCTCCCCGAACTCTTCAAGAAGGAGAAAAAACAGTTCAATGAGCTCCAGTATATCTTTTGTTCCGATGATTATCTGCTGAAAATAAACAAGCAGTATCTAAACCATGACTACTACACGGACATTATTACCTTCGATTTATCAGAGCCCGGACAACCAATAAACGCCGAAATATACATTAGCGTTGACCGGGTTAGGGATAATGCCCGATCTTTTGGAACGTCATTAAAGAAAGAATTACATCGGGTTATATTCCATGGAGCCTTACATTTGTGCGGATATAGGGATAAAACATCCCAGGAAGAGAAGATTATGAGGAAAATGGAGGAGCAATACCTAAGTTTATACTTTACAGAATAGGGCGTTCCACGTGAAACATCTCTAAGCTAAAATAAATACAAGTATAAGGCGTTCCACGTGGAACGCTTTTCTTTTGAAAATATTCCCAACACATTCCAAGGGTTCATGGTAATTTTGCAGCATGTTTCTTCAATATGATGTTATCGTTGTAGGTGCCGGACATGCCGGTTGCGAAGCCGCGGCTTCCGCGGCAAACCTTGGTTCCAAGGTTCTTTTGATCACCATGAATATGCAGACTATTGCACAAATGAGCTGTAACCCGGCCATGGGAGGGATAGCCAAAGGGCAGATTGTCCGTGAAATAGATGCGATGGGAGGATACTCTGGTATTGTCACTGACAAAAGCATGATTCAATTCCGGATGCTGAATCGTTCCAAAGGACCCGCTATGTGGAGTCCAAGAGCACAAAACGACCGGATGCTATTTGCTGCTACCTGGCGGGAGATGTTGGAACAAACTCCAAATGTTGATTTCTATCAGGACATGGTTAATTCTCTCCTTGTAAAGGATGGCAAAGTATATGGTGTGATCACTGGGCTTGGTCATGAGATTAGATCGAAGGCTGTGGTTGTTACCAGCGGAACCTTCCTAAATGGCGTGATCCATATCGGAGAGAAAAGATTCGGGGGTGGGAGAGTAGCAGAAAAAGCAGCAACAGGGATCACCGAACAGCTTGTATCCCTGGGTCTCGAAAGCGATCGTCTCAAAACAGGGACCCCTCCCCGGATTGATGGAAGAAGCCTCGACTATAGTAAGATGGAAGAACAAAAGGGAGACGAAGAAATCATAGGCTTCTCATATCTAGATATACCCAAGCCAAAAGAACAAAGAAGCTGTTGGATTAGCTATACCAACTCTACCGTTCACGAGATCCTAAAAACAGGCTTTGATAGAAGCCCCATGTATACCGGTCGAATCGAAGGCGTAGGCCCAAGATACTGCCCAAGCATCGAAGACAAGATCAATCGATTTCCCGAACGGGAACGTCACCAGCTCTTCATCGAACCCGAAGGTTGGAACACCGTTGAGATTTACGTCAATGGATTCTCTACTTCCCTCCCCGAAGAAGTACAATACCAGGCCCTCCAACAAGTTCCAGGCTTTGAGAACGTCCGGATCTTTAGACCTGGGTATGCGATCGAATACGATTATTTTCCACCTACTCAATTAAAGCATTCTCTCGAAACCAAGCCACTAGAGAATCTCTTCTTTGCTGGACAAATCAATGGAACTACGGGTTATGAAGAAGCAGCCTGTCAAGGTTTGATGGCTGGGATCAACGCACACCAAAAGATCAACAATCTTGAACCAGTGATCCTAAAAAGAAGTGAAGCCTATATTGGCGTACTCATCGACGATCTCATCAGCAAGGGTACGGAAGAACCCTATCGCATGTTTACATCACGCGCTGAGTTCCGCACTCTTCTTCGCCAGGACAACGCGGATCTCCGGTTGACCGAAATGAGCTATCGCCTCGGTCTGGCAACACAGAAAAGAATGGAGAAGACCTTAGCCAAAAAGAATGGCGTCGAAAAAATAAAAGAAGTACTAAAAGAATTTTCTATCGAACCCGCAGAGTCGAACGACTATCTCACCGAAAAAAATTCAGCCGCACTTGTTCAAAAACAAAAGGCACAACAGGTTCTTCTTCGCCCAAACATCGATCTGAATTCTATGGTTACTGCCATTCCAAGATTCGGCGCAGCCCTCTCGGAATATACTCCAGAGATTCTTGAACAAGCGGAAATTCAGGTAAAGTATGACGTCTACATAGAAAAAGAAAAAGATCTCGTAAAAAGAATGGCGCAGCTCGAAGATCTCCTGATTCCCGAGAACTTTAATTACGACAAGATCTCGTCTTTGTCGAATGAAGCACTACAGAAGTTTAAAAAGATAAAACCCAGAACACTTGGTCAAGCCAGCCGGATCAGCGGCGTCAATCCAAGCGACGTACAAATCCTAATGGTCTTCATGGGAAGATAAAAGAAAGCCCGGAACACAAAATTCCGGGCTTTTTATTCACAATTATTTGATTATCAATTATTTATATCATAATCCATAGCGAGCGCTGATTTCCAGCATCCTTTCTATCGGCTTTTTCGCCGCAACCATTAGCTCCGGATCCATCAGCAATTCAGGCTGTTCATACTTCATACAGAGATATAGCTTCTCAAGAGTATTAAGCTTCATATGCGGGCAGTCGTTACACGCACAGTTGTTTGTAGGGGGCGCAGGTATAAACGTCTTCTCTGGGCTCGATAGCTGCATCTGGTGAAGGATCCCGGTCTCGGTTGCAACGATATATTCTTTCCCACTATCTTTCTTCGTATAATTCAATAATGCCGTCGTGGAACCAATATATTCCGCCAGTCTTAAAATCGGTTCTTCGCATTCCGGGTGCGCAATCAGTTTTGCCTGGGGATGACGGATCTTGAGCTTCGTTATTTTCTCCAGACTAAAGATCTCATGCACCATACAGGCCCCATCCCACAAAACCATATCCCTTCCCGTCTTCTTTACCAGGTAAGCTCCCAAATTGCGGTCTGGCGCAAAAATGATCT
>JAFDYG010000454.1 GCA_018267545.1 Bacteroidota bacterium | reverse complement strand
GGGGGGGGGGGGGGGGGGGGGGGTTGGGGGGGGGGGGGGAAAGGGGGGGGGGGGGGGGGAAGGAGGGGGGGGAGGGAAGAGATTATTGGGCGGGGGTTGCTTTCCAGCCGAAGGTGTAGCGGATGGAGACGGCGAAGGCGCCGGGGATGAAGTTGATGTCGGGAAGGATGTCGAGTTCGGGTTTCCAGTCGAGGGAGAGGTTGACGGGGGCGTTTGGGAATTTGTAGTCCATGCCGACGATGCCGGTGGGGCCGAGCCAGGTTTTACCGTCCTGGAAGCCGACGTAGCCGCCGCCGCCGTAGAACCAGGTGAGGGCGGGGGTGGCGCCGATGAGCTGGTGGCGTTCGTAGAGAGCGCCGAGGCCGAAGCGGTTGCCCCAGGCGATGAGGCCTTCGACGGCGTTGGTTTCGTCGAGGAAGTATTTTACGCTGACGGCGTTGCTGAGGGTGGGAGCGGAGGTGCTGAGGCGAAGACCCATTGCGAGCTTGTAGTCTTGTGCGGACAAACGGTTATACAGGCCGCTGAAAGTCAGCAGCACCAGGCAGATGGTGATGATTCGCATATTGGGTGTTTTGTGTTTAACGAAGGGACTGGTTGCGCTATTGGCTAGCCCCTGTTATGACTTTCTTAAAATTCCCGGGTTTAATTATGGCTTTTTTGGCTTGGCGATGACCTTGGGCATGCCGCCGCGGGGAGTGGTTGTTTGTTCGATGACGGGGGGCTCGTCGTCTTCTTCTGACTTTGGCTTTTTGATGGCTTCGAAGAGCTCTTGTTTGGATTTGGGTCGGCGTTGTTCCTGCCATTTGAAGCCGCGCAGGTGCATGTCGTCGAAGTTGACTTGCCGGATGGGGATCAGGCTGCCTTCGGCGTCGTTGCGCAGGACGACGCGGTTTAGTTCCTTTCCTTTTGATTTGCCGGCGGAGTCGAGTTCGGGTTTGCCTGCGGAGTCGAGCTTGGGGGCGAATATCATGTCGATGATATCGGCGTGGGCTTTGTTGACGCCGGAGTAGGCGTTGCTTTCGTCCTTTAGATAGTAGATGCTCTCCGAGTTGCCTTTGGCGCGGATGAAGTCGAGTTCGCCTTCCTTGAAATAGCAGTTGATGGTGGTGCCTTTTAGCTGGTTGTAAAAGGTGGAATTTATTTTATTTATCGTCAGGGCGTTTTCGAAGACGTAGAGCCGGCTGGCTTTTTTATTCTTTGTATAGACGTACATGGTGTCACCCGTTACCTGGTAGCCGCCGCTACCCCAGGCTACGGGGTTATAGAATAGTCTAAAGGTGCTGTCCTTTGTAGAATAGTATAGACTATCGGATACGGCTTGCAGGGAGTCCGAGAAGATACGGACGTGGTGATAGCCGACGATATAACGCAGTGTAGTGTCCGTCGTCGGTAGCAGGGCGAGGGAGTCTTCGTGGGAAAGCGGGATTTTTTTCAGCGCGGTATCGAGCGGCGGCAGGCCCTTTAGGCGTTGAATATTGGCGATGCTGTCGGCTCGTCGTTTTCGGCCGACGCTGTCGAGGACTTCGGCTACGGCGCTGTCGGACAGTCCGGTTTTCTTCAGGCTGTCGATGAAGTGGACGCGTCTCAGGCTATCGGCGGCTCGCATCCGGGCTTTGTAGTTGTCGATGGAGGCCTGGCGTTTTATGGAGTCGGCCCGGTCCCGTTGTCGTTCTTTTTCGTCGCGGGCGGCGGTTTTCAGGCTGTCGGCGAGGAGTCGTTTTTTTAATTTGATCTCGTATTTGGCGTCGTCGATGCTATCTTTTATGGCTTTGAGCCGGGCTTGTTCTTTTAGCTTCAATTCTTTTGGGGTGAGGGTGCGGGGGACCGAATCGGTTTTGTTTTTGTGAAGGCTGTCGGTTTGGTGGTGGTTATTGATGATGCCGGTGTCGCCGCGGGCCTTGTGAAGGCTGTCGAGGGCAATTTTTCCCAGGCTATCGGCTACGCCGGCGCCGAGGCTGTCGCTTTTGTCTTTGAAGTTGAGGTTTTCGATGCTGTCTTTTATGGCTTGGGCGGAGTCTGCCGCGCGACGGGCGATGGTGAGGCGGTGGAGGCTGTCGGCCTGGACTTTTTCGAGGCTGTCGATATAGACCCTGTGCAGGCTGTCGTTGTGGGCGATGCGGCGTTGGTCGCCTTCGAAATCGATGAGGCGGCCGGAGGTGAGGGTATCGGCGGTGACGTAGAGCGAGTCTTTGTCTTGTTTGAGCGCCATGAGGGGCCGTTCGGTCGCCAGGAAGGTGTTTTTCTTTTTGTTATTGATCATGTATCCGCCGCGGAGGGTGACGCCTTCGGCGGTATCGGAGAAGATCGCGTTGCCTCTGGCGGTGCTGATGCCGGTGCTGTCGTCCATTTTGACCTCGTCGCCGGTAATGCGTTTGGAGCCGTCGGTGATAATGGGGCGGCGGCCGAACTGGGCTTTTTTGTTTTTGAGATCGTAGAAGCCTTCGCGGGTCCGGACGGTACGGTGGGTACTGTCTTTGAACTGTATGAAAGTTTCGGTGATGAAGGTCGAGACCTGGGTCTGGGTGTTATATAACAGGCTGTCTGCGGAGAGGTCGTATTGCGGGTCGCGAAGGACGACGTGTTCTTTGAAGTGGACGTCCTTGGTGTCTTCGAAGTAGACGGCTTTGTCGCTGGTGAGGACGGATTCTTTATTGACGATTTTACCGCCGTGGTCGTAGGTGCCGACTTTGCGGGCGAGGTCGTATTGGAGCTCGTCCGTGGTGAGCTCGCCTTTTCCGTCGGTGAGCTTGACGTTCTTCTGGAAGTGGACCATCTTCTGGTCGACCTGGTATTTGAGATAGTCGGAGTAGATATTGACGGAGTCGTTGTCGTTGATGTGGGCGTGGCCGAAGCATTCCACGTAGTTTTCGTGGGGGTTCATGACCAGGCTGTCGCAGTAGATGAGTGTCTTTTCCTGTTTGATGCGGACGTTGCCGACCAGGAAGGTAAGCTCGACGGAGTCGCTCTTTTTTTCAAAGCGGTAGCTTTCGGTATTCAGGATCTCTACTACCTTGATCGAGTCGTTGCCGGGAGTCCGGAATTGGACGGCTCCTTGTGAACGGGCTTGTAAGGATAGCAGGAAGCTGAAGACAAATAGTCCTATCGCACTGACCAGGCTTCTCATCATCTGCTTTGTTTGTGATTGGGTTGGCGTGCTTTATTTTTTGGGTTGTGGTGCTGCGGTTGAGTCGGAAAGCGGGGCGGTCAGTGGCCCGGATTTGTCTTTGCGGCCGAATACCGAGACGTTTACATAGCGTTTGGGGTGGACCCGGAAGTCGTCCAGCAGGATGTTGAGGCTGCGGGTGGAGCTTTCGAGGTTCTGATAGAGTTTTTTGTCGTTCATGAGCATGCCGAGGGAGCCGTTGTTGCTGTTCAGCTTGCCGACGAGGGTTTGCATCTGGTTGATGGCGCCGCGCAGGGATTCGATCGTTTCGGGGAGCTTGGCTTCTGCGAGGTGGGCGGTCGTTTTTTCTACGTTGTCGAGGGTATGGGTGATATGGTCGTTGTTTTTAGCGAGGTTATCGGTAAAAGCGTTGACGTGTTTCAGGGACTGGGCCAGCTCGCCCGTCTGGGTATTGAGCATGACCTGGAGCTGGGCGGTAGAGGCCGCGAGGTTGGCGATGATGGCGCTGAAGTTGTTTTTCAGCCGGGGGTCGAACATCGTGTTGACCTTTTGGATCAGGGAGTCGAGGGAGGTGAGGGTGCCGCCGAGCTTTGTGAGGACGGGGTTGACGCTTTCCTGTACCTGGGAGATAAGATCGGGTTTTTTCCGGGTTAGGAGGGTATCGCCGTTGTCGAGGAATTTAGTGGAGACGCCTTTTTGGATGACGATGGCTGCGGTGCCCAGGAAGCTGGTGTTGATCTGGGCGTAGGAGTCGTCGGGGATATGGATATCCTTTTTGAGGGTAATGGTCAGGACGACGCCGTGGGCGAGATCCTGGTCGGCCTCGTTGATGGAAGTAACGGTTCCTATTGTTAATCCATTGATTTGTAGTGGATTGGATACTTCGACGCCTTGAACGTTGTCGAAAGTAGCGTAGAGTTTTTTTGTATGTTGGAAGAGGCTGCTGCCTTTTAGAAAATTAAAGCCGAGGATCAGGCCGGCAAGGGCGACGACTGCCAGGATACCGATCTTTGTTTCATTAGAAATTTTAATCATCAGTTGTTATCCATTGGTTATGGCAAATGTAGGGAAATTGCCGTTAAGCCAAGGCTTTAAGGCGGCTTTTGGGGGTGGTTTAACTTATATGATAGTTAATGCTTAGCCGGATTTTGATCGTCAGGGACTAGCGGTTATTGCTACCCGTCGCATCGTTGTTGGCTGGCGCGTGACCTTCGAGGGTGGCTTTGTATCTTCGGAAGGCGTCCATTATATTCCGGACGATCTCGTCCTGGCCTTCCTCGCTGTTGAGATAATTCTCTTCTTCGACGTTGGATAGGAAGCCGATTTCGACGAGGACGCTGGGCATCCCGGTGGCCTGGAGTACGCGGATCCCTTCGTCGCGTTGGTTGACGCCGCCGCTGATACGGCCGGCTTTTGTAAATTCTTCTTCCACGAGGGTGGCGAAGAGGGCGCTGTTGCCGAAGTATTTCTTTTCGTAGAGCTGGGCCCGCATCATGGCTTCGGGGGAGCTCATGTCGAAGGCGGCGCTATCGGCGTTGGCTTCGCCGGTGCTGTCGGTAGCTTCGAGCTCACCCTCTCCTTCGCCGCGCTGGCCGATGGCGGTGCCTTTGAAGCCGCTGCGGTCTGCCTTCCAGATATAGGATTCGGTGCCTTTGCGGGTATGGTGGCCGGTATAGCTTTCATATACGGCGACACGGCGTCTTTTTTTGCCTTTGCCGACGTATTTATGGCCTACTATGCGGCGGATGGTGAAGGGGCCGGCGGGGTGGCCGTCGTTGTTGCAGTGGACGGCGATAAAGAGGTCGCCGCGGGAGTTGTTGGCCAGGTTGGCGCGGTAGTTCAGGCCGGAGGCGATGGTATTGCCGCCGCCGGGCATGACGTCGGTGGTGCGGGTAAAGACCTGCTTGACGTCGGGGAATTCCTGTTCCATGGCTTTGCCGAGCTTGATGGAGACGGCGAGGGCTACGGCTGCTTCTTTTGAATAAAGTCCTTTGGTGCCGGTGTCGAAGCCGCCGTGACCGGGGTCGATGATGACGGTTCGGATGGCGGCTTTTTGGTTTTTGCCAGGGGGGGGGGCGCTTTTGGGGCCGGGGCCTTTGGGGGCAGGGTCGCCTCCCGAAAATGAAGACAGAGCGACAAAGAGGCCGCTCAATATAATTGCCAATGGATACTTTGTTCTTTTCATTCTCTTCCCTATATCTTTATTTATTGTGTTTTTCGTCGGGCTTTGCTTCCAACCGGGTTTTGTAGGCCCTGAATGCATTAACAATATCTTTGACCACTTCGTTCTGTCCTTTCTTACTATTCAGGTATATTTCTTCCTCTTTATTTGTTAAATACCCGGTTTCGATCAGGACGCTGGGCATGCCCGTTGCCTGAAGGACACCGATTCCTATCTGACGTTGCACGACTCCTTCGCTTCGTCTGCCGGACCGCCTGAATTCATTCTGCACCAATGTCCCCAATAATAGGCTGTTGGCAAAATATTTTTTCTCATAGAGCTGTGCCCGCATCCTTGCCTCGGGGGAGGTCATGTCGAATGCGGAGTTGTCTCCCAGGTTTTCGCCCCGGGCGCTGTTGATGGCTTCGCCTTTGGGCAGGTTGCGGTCGGCCTTCCATATGTAAGTGGCGGTACCGACGGTCGTATTTTTGGCCCAGGTGGTGGAGTAGACCGGTTCCTGGTGTTTCTTCCTGCCCCTTCCCACGGTCTTATAACGCACCAAAGTACGAATTGCGTATCTGCCGGCGTCACGGCCATCGGAATTACAGTGAATACAGAGAAAGAGGTCTCCGTGGGATTTGTTGGCGAGTTCTGCCCGGTAGCGGATGCCTTCGGGGAGGGTGGGCCGGTTGCCGGGCATGATGTCGGTGGTCCGGGTATAAATAATTTTGAGCTCGGGAAAGGCTTGCTGCAGGGCTTTGCCGAGTTTGAGCGAGATGCTCAGGGCTACGTTTTTTTCTTTGGAGATGAGGCCGTGTGTGCCGGGGTCGAAGCCGCCGTGACCGGGATCTATAATAATGGTGCGGAGCTGTGATTTCTTGAGTGGTGATTTGGGGGGATTGTTATCGAAAGACGAAGAGCCGAATGCAATCGCGCATAAGGCCAAGAAAGTCGTCGTCTTTTTGATCATTTCACATAATGTTAATGGAGTAATGGCTATTTTTGCCCCCGTCGCATCAGCCCGTATCTATACCACAATTGGACGGAGTCCAATTGGTACTTGAGGCCTTGGGCCGAAAGTACGGACATTAGCGGTATGGCGATAAAAAATTATATTTC
>JAFDYG010000453.1 GCA_018267545.1 Bacteroidota bacterium | reverse complement strand
TCCCGCCTTCACCTCACCTGTATTGTTAAACGGGCAACGTGACGCAACACCGTCCCGTTACTCCATAAAATAACAATCTATGGAACAGTCAAGAGCAAAATTCCTAAAAAGCTTACTCCTCGGCGCCACCTCCGTCCCCATTCTCGTCGAAGCCTGCAGCAAATCCAACGAATCCGGCGGCACCAGCTCAGGAACCTCCGGCAGCTCAACTTCCGGCACCGGCGGCACCACCCCCACCGGCTGCTACACTTCCCCCACCGAAACCGCAGGCCCCTACCCCTACGATCTTAGTAAAAACTCCGCCATCTTCCGCACCGACATCACCGAAGGCAAGACCGGCGTCCCCCTCACTCTCACGCTTACTATTGTCAACTCCAATAATAACTGCGCCGTCATCTCCGGAGCACGCGTCGACATCTGGCACTGCGACAAAGACGGCTATTATTCCGAATACAGCAACACCGGCTACCTCGGCACCCAGGACAATACGGGTAAAACTTTCCTACGCGGCATACAGCTTTCCGACGCAAACGGCCAGGTAACCTTCAAAACCATCTACCCCGGCTGGTACAGCGGCCGCGCCTGCCATATGCACATAGAGGTATTTGTCAATTCCGTCCTCAAGCTCACCAGCCAGATCGCCTTCCCCGACAGTGTCACTTCTACAGTATATAGCAGCTCCCTCTATTCCACTCACGGACAAAATTCAACCACCAATGCTAAGGATTCCATTCTTTCGGACTCTTATAACAGCGAAACGGTCACGATCACAGGAGACACGACTAGTGGCTATGCTGCCACCCTTAAAGTCGGAGTCCCCCTCTAAAACCCCTAAAGCCCCCAACATGCCCAAAGCCACCATCCGCCTGGCATACCGCCAGATCATCGACGCAGGCGCCGCTACTCCCTTCGAACAGCAAATCTTCCAAAACACCTGGGAAGAGTTCCGCATCCAGCAGCAATCCTTCTCCAAAGGCCAGGAGATCTACACCTGGGAGGAGCTGAAAAACGCTTTTCCCAAGTCCAATCCAGCCCTACCCTTTAAAGTCAGCTTCGCCATCGCAGGCGCAGTACAATCCCTCGGCAACCACATACCGGGTCTCCAGGATACACTGGGGACCCAACCCGTCCCCTTCGTACAACATAAATTTGAATTGATCAGCTCGGATACAAGAGACGCATCCAAACACCAGGTGAGTATCATCTATATTACCGACGACTTGACGCTCTTCGAAATCATCGGTAGTCATTTACTGCTGTCCTGCCAACCACCCCAGACCTTCCTGGTAAAAATGCAGCCAGGCCTTTCCATTATCAGCTTTATCTCATCGCCTTGACCTTCTCCAATTCCTTTGGACTCATCTTCTCCTTTTCCATCAGGTCGATATCTCTATTAATCATGACCATATCCCCAACCTCCAGCACCTCCGTCGAATTATCAGTATCGGAGTGATAAGATTTATTGACCTGCAGCCGCCCCTCCAGCAGCTCCAGCTGCTCACCGACATTCTTCCGGAATGCGTCCACATGAAACCAGGACGCCAGGGCTGTAATGACCGAAATATGCAAGTTCCGCGTATGCACCGTAAAAGGCGCGCCCTGCCCCTTCTCCACCTCGAAAATCGCTTCCCCATCCAGGTCGACCTCCCGGTTGGACACCCCGAAACCCTTGGCCGTCACCAGCTTCGTCCCCGGCTGAAGCACCACATGATTCCCGTCCGGCAAAGCCAGACGCTGCGGACCTCCCGTCCCATTTACATACTCCGTCCCGCCGCCCACGGTTATCTTCTGTCCGCCACGGCCATTACAGGCGCCAATTATCAGCGCCAGTGCTACTATCCCTTTAAAAGGGAGCGAAAAATCAGCTGCCATACAATGTGAAACTACGGAAATCTTCCATATCAACTATCTTTGCCGCATGATCCAAGTGGGCGAATACAATACGTTGAAGGTTAAAAAAGAATTAAACTTCGGTCTCATACTCGACGACGGCAAGGAAGGCATCCTCCTCCCCAAGCGTTTCGTCCCCCGCGGAGCCCGCATCGGCGACGACCTCAACGTCTTCCTCTACCACGACGGCGAAGACCGGCTCATCGCCACCACACAACGCCCCTACGGCACCGTCGGAGAAATCGTAAAGCTCCGCGTCGTCAGCATCACCCCCCAGGGAGCCTTCCTCGACTGGGGACTAATGAAGGACCTTTTTGTCCCTAAGTCCAAACAGCTCAGCGGTATGCGCCTCGGCGGTGACTACCTGGTCAAGATCTACCTCGACGAACAAACCGGCCGCCTCGCCGCCACCGAAAAGATCGAACCCTTCCTCAGCAACGAGAACCTGACCCTAAAGGAAAAAGACGTCGTCAAGCTCACCGTCTACCGCCGCACCGATATTGGCTATCTCTGTATCATCAACAACCAGCACACCGGCGTCCTCCACTTCAACGAGATCTTCCGCGACATTACCGCAGGCGACCGCTTCGAGGGCTTTATCAAAAATATCGTCCCCGCCGGCGAATCCGCTTCAGGCGAGACCCAGATCGACGTCGTCGCAGGCAAGCCCGGCTACGATCGCACCGAAGACGCCGCCGCCAAAGTCCTCCGTCTTTTAAGGGAAAATAAAGGCCACCTGCCCTATCACGACAAGTCCGACCCCGAAGCCATCTACTCCTTCTTCGGCATGAGCAAAAAGACTTTCAAGATGACTACCGGCCGCCTATACAAAGAAAGAAAAATCAAAATCACCGACAACGGCATCGAACTCGCCTAACCCGCCCAAAACCCTAGCTAAACAGGTAAGCCACGTCCTCGCTCGTCAGCTGCTTTACAAACCCACCCTCTTCCGAGATCAGGTCGGCAGCCAACGCCCTTTTCTTCTCCTGCAGCTGTAATATCTTCTCTTCAACAGAATCCTTACAAATCATCCGGTAAGCAAACACTTTCTTCTCCTGCCCAATCCGATGACTCCGGTCGATCGCCTGCGCCTCCGCCGCGGGATTCCACCACGGGTCCACCAGGTACACATAGTCCGCCGCCGTCAGCGTCAATCCCACACCACCAGCCTTCAGACTGATCAGAAACACCCGCATCTCCGGCGAGCTCTGAAACTTCTCCACCGAAGCCCTTCTCTCCTCGGCAGCAACACTTCCATCCAAATACAAATAACCCACGCCTCGCTCGTCCAATGCCTGACGAATCAACCCCAGCATCGACGTAAACTGCGAAAATACCAGTACCTTGTGATTCCCCGTATTCTCCTCGATCTCCCGCACCAATTCCTCCAGCTTCGCCGAAACATTCGGATACCCAGCCGCAGGCCGCCCATCCGGCTCCCCAGCCCCGTCTTTCAACATCGCCGGACTATCACAGATCTGCCGCAGTTTCGTCAAACCCTCCAGGATCGCAATACTGCTCTTCCCTACCCCCTGCTCCGCAATCTGCTCCAGGATACTCTCCCGGTAATGTTCTTTAAAGCTATTATAGATCTTCCGCTGCTCATCTCCCATCTCACACCATAGTATCATCTCCGTCCTATCCGGCAAATCCTTCGCCACCTGCTCTTTCGTCCTGCGCAGGATAAACGGATACACCAGCCGCTTCAACCGCGCCGCCGCATCTTTATCTCCATTGCGGTCAATAGGTGTAGCGAATTCCCCCCGGAAAAACTCCATGCTCCCCAGCATCCCCGGATTCAAAAAATCCATCTGCGCATACAGATCGAATGTATTATTCTGCACCGGCGTACCGCTTAACGCCAACCGGTTTCTTGCCTGTAGCTGCTGTATCGCCTTCCGCACCTGCGAAGCAGGATTCTTGATCGACTGACTCTCGTCCAAAATTACATACCCGAACTTCCACTGGGAAAAATGCTCAATATCATTCCGTACCATCCCATAGCTCGTAATAATAACATGCGCCCTCTTGAACGTCGCCTCATCCAGCTCCCGATCCGCGCCATAGTGGATATGCCAGTCCAACCCCGGAACAAACTTCCGAATCTCACTCTCCCAATTATACAGCAACGACGTCGGACACACCACCAGGTGCGTTTCCTCCGGATAGCGCTCCACAAGATGCTGCAGGAAGCTCAGCGTCTGCAGCGTCTTCCCCAAACCCATATCATCCGCCAGACAGCCACCCCAGCCCATATCGTCGAGCAGGCACATCCACTGAAAACCACCCAGCTGATAGTCCCGCAGCTTCGCCTGCACCGCGGAGGAAACAGGCCAGGTCCTATCCCGGTCCACCGATAATAACCGCTGCTTCTTTTCTTCCAGCTCCCGCCGCAACGCCTCATCACCCCCACCCGATTCCTGCAGAATCGCCCAATGAACCGAAGGCAGCCGCAGCCCGCCTTCCCGCATTTGACCCATCCGCAAAAGCAACGAAAATTTATCCAGCCATTCCTTCGGCAACATCCCAAGGCTGCCATCCGATAATAGAATATAATCCTGACGACCCAGGATCGCCTTGCGCAGTTCATTCAAAGGAACAACCAGCTCTCCATAGCTGACCCGTATCGTCAAATCGAACCAGTCGATGCTCCGGCCCGTGATGATCTCGAACTGCGGAACGCTCGTATTATATTTGAATTTCCGCATCTGATTCATCCCCAATACAGGAACATCCATCTGCTGCATCTTGTGATAGAATTGCAAAAACCAGCTCTTCTACCATGCTTCCTTAAAATTCAAATAGAAGTAGCCATTGCTCTGCCCCTCGAACTTCGGATGCAGCTCCTTCAAAGCATCCATCAGCTGCTGCTCGATTTCTCTCTTCCGCTGGATCAACATTACCCTGTCTTCCTCTTCCACTCTCGTTTCCAATTCCT
>JAFDYG010000452.1 GCA_018267545.1 Bacteroidota bacterium | reverse complement strand
TGTACCAGCGGCGCCGAACAGGGGTCACACGTGATTCGTGCCATCAACAACAACCCCAACCAGGTAACGGTGCGCTTCTCTTTTGCTAAGCATAATACTCGTGAGGAAGTAGATTTTGTGGTAAGCAAGCTGAAAGAGTTGATATAAGCTTCCTGATGCGCTACATCATCGGCATTGACATCGGCACCACCAATACCAAGGCCGTGGCTTTTACGGACGAGGGGATCGTGCTGGGCAGTGCCGGAGTTTCCTATTCTATCGTTTCAGAAGTGCCGGGACAGCATGAGCTGGACCCGGAGACGCTGCTAGCGGCGGTGGTTTCCGTTTTGCGGGAAGTTCGGGAGAAGACCTCGTCTTTTCCGGAACCTGCCGGTGTCAGCTTTAGCTGCGCGATGCACAGCCTGATCGTTGTCGATGCGGGAGGTAAGCCGCTGACCAGGGCCATGACATGGGCCGACCTGCGGCCGGCGGCATATGCGGAAACCTTGAAACAAAGTGCGGCGGGCCGCCGGATCTACCGGCAGACGGGTACCCCCATCCATGCGATGTCTCCTCTTTGCAAGCTATTATGGTTGAAGGCGGAGCAGCCGGATTTGTTCGGGAAGGCGGCGAAATTTATCTCCATCAAAGAATATATCTGGTGGCGTCTGCTTGGTGAATACCGTCTCGACCACTCCGTGGCTTCTGCTACGGGGCTGTTGGACATCCGGACTTTCAACTGGTTTGACGAGTCGCTGGAATTGGCGGGGATTAGGGCGGGGCAGCTGTCTGAGCTGGTTTCCTCAACGTATTCGGTACGGAAGCCCCTGGCGCAGGAATTCAGGGGTATCCTGGGACTGACGGAAGGACTACCTTTTATCATCGGCGGCAGCGATGGGTGTCTGGCGAACCTTGGGAGCGGCGCCATACGAACGGGAGAAACGGCTTTGACGATCGGGACCAGCGGGGCGATACGGATGACGGCGCCGGCGCCGGAATACGATGTACGGGAGCGGATATTCAGCTATATCCTGACGGACAAACACTACGTGTGCGGGGGAGCGACAAATAATGGGGGAAATGTGCTGCAGTGGTATATGGATGGAGTCCAGGGCCAAAGAGGGGAAGGGCTGGAGCATTGGATGGCGGCGGCGGAGCAGGCTCCACCGGGTTGTGAGGGGCTGGTATTTTTGCCCTATCTACGGGGAGAACGTGCGCCGGTGTGGGATGCCAATGCAAAAGGCGTATTTTTCGGCGTTCAGTCGACGCATGGGCAGCCTCATTTTATGCGGTCGATACTGGAAGGTATTAGCTATTCCTTATGCCAGGTAGGGGCTTCCCTGGAGGAAACCCTGGGTTCGATACAGCATATTTACGCGAGCGGGGGATTTACCCGGAGCAAGGGATGGCTGCAGATGGCGGCGGACGTTTTTAATAAGCAGGTATATGTAACCGGTATAGCGGATGCATCGGCGATCGGGGCTGCGATGATGGGTTTTTATTCGCTCGGTATGGTAAGCGAATTGGAGGATACGGGCAAGCTCGTAAAGGTGTTGGAGAGCTATGAGCCCGATGCGGGGAGGCATGCGGTGTATAAAAGAAATTATCAAGTGTTTATCGAGCTGTATAGTCGATTGAAGGATTTGATGTAAATAATAACGCCCATCGGAGATGGGCGTTCCCCGGCAAAGTTTCTTTGCCGGACGTATAATAAGAATAAGGGCCACCTATTTTTTGGTTTAGGTGGCCCTTATTCTTTTGTCCTGATGAATGAATGAAAATTTGATCGAGGATGTTGGACCAAAAACGGGCTTGCGTACAGGTATCACAAAGGTATTATATATATACCGCTTGTAGTACCTCTGTAGGTCAGGAATATGCCTCCTGAAGGATTTATCTGCCTTTTACCAAATCCCTTGGAAGAATGCCGAACTCCTTTTTAAATGCCTTGGCAAAGTGGCTGAGATTGGAAAACCCGATCTCGCTGCCGGCTTGCTTGATACTGCACTGGCCCGTGATAAGCAGGTCCTTGGCTCGTTGCAGACGGCTTTTGTTATAATAGTCGTACAGGGTATGTCCGTATACCTGTTTGAAAAGGTTCTTTAGTTTGCTGGTGCTCATGAATACTTCCTGCGCAAGGGACTCGAGGGAAGGAAAGCCTTCGAGGCGGCTGCTGAGGATTTGTTCGACGTGCTGCATGCTTTCCAGGTCGTTCTTCTTGACGGTACGCGGCAGGGCGGCTTGTTCCTGGCGGAGGAAAGAGTGAAGCAGCTTTTCGATCAGGTGGATGATCGCCGATAGTCTTCTGATTTGACTGACGGGGTCGTTTTCCTTGATCTCGAACAATTCTTTGAGCATGGTCCGGTGGGAGAGGTTGATAAACAACGGACTCTCCGTGCTGCTGTTCTCGTTGGCGAAGGTGACCAATTTCTCGAAGATTTCGGGAGAGAGGTATTGCCTGGCCAGGTCATGAGAGCAGAAGATGAGCAATCTTTTGACCGTGCTGCCGGCTGAAATTTTCAGGAAGGCATTGTCCCGGGCATCGGTAAGGAAGATATCGTTCCGGTAGGGACGTTTGTCTGTGACGACGTGCTGACGGTGTCCTACTAATAGTTCCTTCTGTACTTCGACGAGGTTGAATGAAACGACAAAGCCCTGGGCACCGGACTCGCGAAAGAGTTCGAGGTCGCTATCGAGCTTGAAATTCATTACCGCATAGGAAAACTGCGGATTGACGTTTTGAGCCAGGATGGTACCCGACCCTAAGTTAGAGGGGATAGTAAGCACACGATCGTTGACCGAGGTATTCAGCTTGACAGCGAAGTCGGCCAGCCATTTTTCAAAATTCTCCAATTGAAATGAGTACATAACCATATTCACCTGTTTTTACACTTTTTACTTTGACCGGACGGAGCCGGCCTGTGTCTTCGGTTTGTTGCCGAAGGCACAATTCACTAATATCTAACTCTATGGCATTTAGTCGTGGTTAGGGAGCGGGGGACAGATAGAGGCTAAGCAAAAGGGCAAAATTAGGACAAATAACTGTAGAAGGCAGGCTAGAATAAGCGTTTCAATAGCTGTAAAGGCTATTTAACAAAACTTTCAGGGGCAATAAGTAGAGAAAGCTCAAACAATACACTTATTTATTCTTCAGAACCTCTTTAGGGAGTACGCCAAATTCTTTCTTAAATGCTTTAGCGAAGTTACTAAGGTTTGAGAATCCAATGTTGACACCCACCTGTTTCACCGAATAATTCCCGGTTTTTAGCATTTCCTTGGCTTGTTCGAGGCGGTGGCGGTTGTAGAATTCATACAGCTTCATTCCATAGATCTGCTTGAAGCGGCTTTTGAGCTTGGTGGAGCTCATCATGGCGGTCTTGGAGAGGGCTTCGATGCTTGGGAATTTACTCAGCTGATTATCACTGAGGATCCGGACAATGCTTTTTAAAGCCTCCAGGTCTTTTTCACGACCTTTTGCCCAGGTTTTTCCTTCGGACATAATTACAGTGGAGCGGGAGAGGAAGGAGGAGAGGAATTTTTCAGTCAGCTGGAGCGCTCTGTTTTGGAGAAGCAAATGATGGAGCGGGGAAGTGGGATCTGCGTTGAAGATATCTTCCAGGAATTGCCGGCATTCAAAAGGGATAGGTTCGCTATAGCCGGTTTGTTGTTCCGCGTATTGGAACAGGTCCGCGAGAATGTCTTTACGGACGTGATAGCGGAGAAAGGAAGGAGGGAAATGGAGACCGACCGCTTTGATCCGTGAATTACGGGGGAAGATGGTTTCCTGCTGGTGGCCGGTGGAGGAAAGCAGGATGGTGCCTCGTTGGGAACTCTTTTCCGAAACGGGGGAGCCGTTGTCCCTGACGACGTAGAGCTCGCTGGTTTTCACCTGGTTGAAAAACAGGGTGAGTCCTGCGGGCGAGGATGGACTTCCTTCGCTGAGCAGCTGGAGGTCATCGGAGAGGGAGAAATTCAAGACGAGGCAGGAAACGCCGTCCGGGAGCCGGAGGGTTTCGAGAGTGCCTTCGCCCAGCTCACGGGGGAGGGATAATATTCCATTCTTTAACGGAATTTGCAATTGCCGGCTAAATTGATTGAGCCAGCGTGTAAAGTCGGTTAGTAGATATGCGTATTTGATCATGGGACAACCGTATGAATAGCTGCTACCCGGGAGTTTTGGGTCTGTGGGGGGAGGTCGTCCCCTTTGCTAACGTAAAATAGCAAACGAACGGATTGAACGGATTCTTCAGGACGTAAAGTGATGAGGAGTGGATGAAGGCACAAGCCGTGGGGACGGACTGCGGGGTAGACGCAGGGCACGGCGGATCACGGGTGAGCGCGTCTGTCGGGTTGTGGGTTGTCACTAGCGCAGGGCGTTCTTGATCTCCTGGAGCTTGAGGAGGGCTTCTACCGGTGTCAGGCGATTGATGTCCGTATTTTCCAGCAGCAGTCGAATTTCCTGGAAGGTTTCGGTATGGGCGTCGAAGATGGAGAGCTGCATCTTGGGAGCCGTTACTTGTTTCAGGGATTCTTCGATGGGGGAGCCGACCTGCTTATCTTCCAGCTGGTGGAGTATTTCTTCGGCCCGTTGCAGCAGGGAGGGGGGCATACCGGCCATCTTCGCTACATGGATGCCGAAGCTGTGGATACTGCCGCCGGGAGCCAGCTTACGGAGGAAGATGACCTTGTTGCCGACTTCCTTATTGGTGATGTGGTAGTTCTTGACGCGGGGCAGCTTGTTTTCCAGCTCGTTGAGCTCGTGGTAGTGTGTAGCGAACAGGGTCTTTGGGGCATGGGGTGAATTGTGGAGGTATTCGGCGATGCTCCAGGCGATGGAAATGCCGTCATAGGTGGAAGTGCCCCGGCCGATCTCGTCGAGGAGGATCAGGCTTCCCGGGGTAATATTATTGATGATGCTGGCTGTCTCGTTCATCTCCACCATGAAGGTCGACTCTCCGCCGCTGAGGTTGTCGGACGCACCGACGCGGGTGAAGATCTTGTCCGTCAGGGGAATTCTGGCGGCGTCACAAGGAACGAAGCTGCCCATGTGAGCCATCAGGGTGATGAGGGCAGTTTGTCTTAACAGAGCGCTCTTACCGCTCATGTTGGGTCCGGTGAGGATGATGATCTGCTGGCTAGTGGAGTCCAGCTGGAGGTCGTTGGAGATATAGGCTTCTCCGGGAGGTAATTGTCTTTCGATGACCGGGTGGCGGCTGCCTTTCAGCTCGAGCTCGCGGTCCTCGTGGAGCTGGGGTTTTTTATAATTGTATTGAAGGGCGTTTGCGGCAAAGCAAAGCAGGCAGTCCATGGTAGCCAGGATGTGTCCGTTGACCTGTATGGGGGCGATGGATTCCAGCAGGAAGCTCAGCAGCTGCTCATACAGGTTGAGCTCGATGGCAAGGATTTTTTCTTCGGCGCCGGTGATCTGCTCTTCGTATTCTTTCAGCTCGGGAGTGATATAACGTTCGGCGCCTGTCAGGGTTTGTTTGCGAATCCACTCGGGAGGAACTTTGTTCTTGTGCGCATTGGTGACCTCGAGGTAATAGCCGAAGACGTTGTTAAAGCCTATTTTCAGGGAGGATATGCCGGAACGTTCGGCTTCCTTCTGCTGGAGCTCTACCAGGTATTCTTTACCTCCGTTGGCTATTTTTCTGAGCCGGTCCAATTCTTCGTGTATGCCGGACCGTATGGTGTCGCCCTTGGCGGCGGTGGCCGGCGGGTTTTCGGAAATGGTGGATAGGATTTTTTCGCGGACGGCGGGACAGGGGTCGAGCTTTTCCGTGAGCTCTTTGAGCCAGCCTTCAGTGAAGGACTTGCCGATATCTTTTATCTGGGCCGTATGTTCGAGACCGCGTGCAAGCTGCAGCAATTCGCGCGGCGTAATCTTGCGGACGGGTATTTTGCTAACGAGTCTTTCGATGTCACCGCATTGATAGATGTGCTGGGTCAGGCTGTTTCTTAGCTCCGGGTCTTTTATAAAAAATTCGACCGTGTCGAGGCGTTCGTGGATGCGGGACGCTTCTTTGAGCGGCATGAGCAGCCAGCGTTTCAGCAGGCGTGCGCCCATAGGCGAAACCGTGTTGTCCAGAACCTTGAGCAGGCTGTGTCCCTGGTCTCCGCTGGAGGGGCCGAGCAGCTCGAGGTTGCGGATGGTGAACTTATCCATCCAGAGATAGTCTTCCCGGTCGATGCGTTGGATGGAAGAAATGTGCTGGAGGTTGGGGTGTTCGGTGTCCTTGAGATAGTGCAGGACTGCGCCGGCGGCGATGATGCCGGCTTTCATCGTTTCGATGCCGAAGCCCTTGAGGGAATGGGTTTGAAAGTGTTTGAGCAGGCTTTCCTGGGCAAATGCCTCGTCGAAGAGCCAGCTTTCGAGCGTATAGGTATAGAAGCGGGAGCCGAAGATTTCCTTGAAATGCTTTTGGTAGCTGCGTTGGAAGATGACTTCGGCGGGGCGCAGGGTTTGGAGGAGGCGGTCGGCGTATTCGGTATTGCCTTCGGCGACGAAGAACTCGCCGGTGGAAATGTCGAGGAATGATAGGCCGATGAGGCCGGGTGTCTGGCTCTTGCCGTTGGCGGCGGAGCTGTCGGTATGGTCGGGCCAGCCGTCGGGAAAGTGGATGCCTGCGAGGAAATTGTTGCTGCTTCCTTCGAGGAGCTTGTCGTTGGTAGCTACGCCGGGGGTGACCATTTCGGTGACGCCTCTTTTGACGATGCCTTTGACGGACTTGGGGTCTTCGAGCTGGTCGCAGACGGCAACGCGGTGGCCGGCTTTTACGAGCTTGTGCAGGTATGTATCCAGGGCATGGTGGGGGAAGCCGGCGAGCTCGGAAGAGGCGGCGGCTCCGTTGTTGCGTTTGGTCAGGGTGATGCCGAGGACTTTGGAAGAGACGATGGCGTCTTCGCCGAAGGTTTCATAGAAGTCGCCTACGCGGAATAGCAGGATGGCGTCGGGGTACTTTTGTTTGATTGCCCGGTGCTGCTGCATGAGGGGAGTGTCTGCACTGCTTTTTGCCATGGGGGACAAAAGTAAGGAAGCGGGGACAAATGGGTTGGAGGGTTTTGGGGGTGGGGATAAGTTTGTATAAAACGAAACCGGCTCCTTACGAGGGAGCCGGTTTTTTATGTGAAGCTTTTATTAGAATCCGCCGCGGCCTGCGGGGCGGGGGGCCGGCAGGGGTTTGCGGGGAAGCTTTTCGTCGCGCTGTGCGGTGTTGTAAACGAAGGCTGCGACGATGGTAGCGATCTGTTTGAGGTCGTCTTCGCGCAGGTGATTATAGGAATCCATATTGGTATGGTGCGTGCGCGTGTTGTATTCGATCTCGTCCTGGATGAACTGGAAGCCGGGCAGGCCGACGGCGTCGAAGGACTGGTGGTCGGTGCCGCTGGTGTTGGTAACCGTGACGGTAGTGGCGCCCAGGTCGTTGAAGGGTTTCAGCCATTGGGTGAAAATGGGGCGGCAGGCTTCGTTGCCTTGCAGGTAGATGCCGCGTACTTTACCGGTGCCGTTGTCGATATTGAAGTAGCCGGCAAACTTTTCGTGTGCGGGCTGGAGCTGCATGGTGGCGGGGTCGGCGAAGGTTTTCTTGACGTAGCCGCGGGAGCCGAGGAGCCCTTGCTCTTCACCGCTCCAGAGGGCGATGCGGATGGTGCGGCGGGGTTGGATACCCAGTGTCTTGAGGATGCGTACGACTTCCATCATGACGGTACAGCCGGCGGCGTTGTCGGTGGCGCCGGTTGCGCTATGCCAGGAGTCGAGGTGACCGCCGAGCATGACGACTTCGTCTTTTAGCTTTTTGTCGGTGCCCTTGATTTCGGCAATGACGTTATAGCCTTTTGTATCGTCGGTATAGAACTTAGTCTTTATGTCGGCGTCGATGGAGACGGGCATGCCGGCCTTCAGCAGGCGGACGATGGTCATATAGTCTTCCAGTGACAGGACTACGTCCAGGAAGTTGCCGGGTGCGGTGGGCTGGTAGGAGCCGCCGCCCTGGACGAAGATGGTGCCATCGTGACCGCGGGGGGATTCGCTGAGGATGGCTACGGCGCCTTCCTGTACTGCCATATTTCTCAGGGTGTTGAGCATAGCCATGGCGCCACCCCGGCCGAACTGGCCGCGGCGGCGGCGAAGCTCGGCGGTATCGATGGGGCGATTGACCGCATGGGCCATCGAATCGAGCTGTGCATCTGTCCAGCGATTGGCGTCGGCTTTAAAGCTTTGCTGGTAGACCTCGTCGACTTCGGGGATGAGGATTTTACCGGCGAGCTTGCCTTTATATTGTTCGAGACCGGCGGAGTCCTTGGCAGTGATGAGCAGGACCGAGGCGGATTTGGGTCCGTCGGTGCCGTTGCACCAGGCCTTGGGATAGGCGATCAGGGGTTTATAATAGGGGGCGGTCATGGCGACGTAGGACTTTTGTAGCTCCCAGCCTTTACCGAAGTCACCCCAGGGGTCGAGCATAGAGCCGGTGAGTCCCCATTTGGTCAGCTGGTCCTTGGCCCAGTTGGCGGCCCTGAAGTAGCCAGGGGAGGAAGTCAGGCGGTTGCCGCTGGCGTCGGTCAGGTGGAAGGCGATGTCCATGACCTGGGAATGTTGCAGTCCTTCCTGGCGAATCTTTTCAATGGTGGCCATGTCGAGCTTTTCATCCTGGGCCAGCAATTGAAGAGACAGGACTACTAGTCCTGCTGCGAAGGCTAAGCGTTTTCTCATGAGCAGTTTTTTTGTTTAAAGTAACTCTATCGGGGCGGAAAAGGCAAATAAAATCGGAAAAGCGCCCCATAAATGTATGAACGGTAATATCTTTGCGCATGCGCAAACTGGGGATGGATGAATTGAACCGGAAATCGGTGAATGAATTCCGGCAGTCGGAGAAGACGCCGGTGGTGGTTGTATTGGACAATATCCGCAGCATGCACAATGTAGGGAGCGTATTCCGGACGGCGGATGCTTTTCTGCTGCAAGGGATGTGTCTTTGCGGATATACGCCGCAGCCGCCGCACCGGGATATCCACAAGACGGCGCTGGGGGCTACGGAGACGGTAAATTGGAAATACTTCGAGACGACTGTTGAAGCGGTACGGGCGTTGAAGGAGGAGGGATATGCGGTCTTTGCTGTTGAGCAGACGGAGGGCAGCATACCTTTGCAGGAGTTCAACGGCAAACATTCGAGTCCGCTGGCTGTTGTGTTTGGGAATGAAGTGACGGGGGTAGGAGAGGAAGCATTGGCTTTGTGTGATGGAAGTATAGAGATTCCGCAAATGGGAATGAAGCATTCTTTGAATATTTCGATAGCGGCGGGGATTGTGTTGTGGGAATTGGTGCGAGGCCGTTTTTAAATAGATTAATATGAGCACAGTCAAGAACTATTTGAGTCTGATTAAGTTTTCGCATACCATTTTTGCGATGCCGTTTGCGATGATTGGGTTTTGCCTGGGGGTACGCTATTTTAACGGGATGACGGGCTTTTTCTCCTCCACTGAATTCGTTCGTATTGCCCCTGCATCAGCGGCAGAGGAGATAATGAAATATTTTCCACGCTCTGTTGAAGAAGTCGTTCTGAAATTTATTTTGGTCGTGCTGTGCATGATCTTTGCGCGGAGTGCGGCGATGGCCTTTAATCGCTGGCTGGACGTCAAGTTCGATGCGTTGAATCCGCGCACGGCTATACGGGAGATACCGAAGGGGATTATCTCGAAGAGCAGCGCATTGAGATTTGTCATTTTCAACTGTATTGCTTTTGTCGTTTGCACCTGGTTTATCAATCCTTTATGCTTTGCGCTTTCATTTGTAGCGTTGGCGGTGGTGCTGGGTTATAGCTATACGAAACGGTTTACCCCCTTGTGCCACCTGGTGCTGGGGATTGGTCTTTCGCTGGCGCCGATCGGGGCGTACCTGGCGGTGACGGGTCATTTTGCTTTGCTGCCCCTCCTGTTTTCTTTTACGGTAATCTTTTGGGTAAGCGGATTCGATATTATTTATGCCTTGCAGGACGAGGAGTTCGACAAGTCGCAACAGCTTTATTCGATGCCGTCCTGGCTGGGTAAGGCGAAGGCGCTGCGGGTTTCCGAGCTGTTGCATGTTTTGAGCACGGCTTGTGTGGTGGCCGCGGGTATTTATGCCGGGTTTAATCTTTTTTACTGGATAGGCGTGGTCATTTTTATAAGCATGCTGATCTATCAGCACCGGCTGGTCAAGCCCAATGATTTGAGCCGTGTCAACCTTGCGTTTATGACTGCAAATGGGATTGCCAGCGTCGTATTTGCAATATTTGTAATTACTTCTCTATTTTTTAGCAATGGGATGCGCATTTTTTAAAAATATGCGTATCTTTGCCTTCGAATGAAGGAAAGACTCAACCTTACGATAGATGGGACCTTACTGGAGGCGATGAAGGCTTATGCGGCCGGGAAGGGGATGAGTGTATCTGAATTGGTAGAGAGCTATTTCCGGCAGGTAACGAGGCCCGTGCAGCGGCAGAACATATTGGATCTGGTAGATGAGCTGGAGACACCGGAGAAGGAGGTAAAGCGTGGCGTTTAGGATTTTTTTGGACGCGGGTGTTTTACTGGACTTTACCTTAAAGCGTCCGGATTATCCTGCCGCCAGGAAATTGATGGAATGGGCGGTGAAGGGGCGGGTGCAGGCTTATATAACCCCGGCTATCGTGCAGGTCATCGGTCAGCAGCTGGCGGGGGCTTATGGACCGGAGCGGGCAAGGGAGCTGATGCTGGCCTTGCTTGCGGAGGTGCAGGTCATAGATACGGGGCATGAGATTGCGGTCAATGCCTTGCATTCGAAGATGGATAGTGTGGAGGATGCCTTGTCTTATTATACCGCTCTTCATCACAAATTGGATTATTTTATCACTCGAAATAATGATCTTCCGAAGGCTGCGATACCGGTATTGCCGGTTTGTACACCGGAGGAGTTCTTGTCCTATAACAGTTGATTATGGCTCGTATCATGGCGATAGATTATGGTCTTAAGCGGACGGGGCTGGCGGTGACGGACCCCTTGCAGATTATTGCAACGGGGCTGAAGACGGTCGAGTCGCCGAAGCTGATTCCTTTCCTGAAGGACTATTTCAAGACGGAGTCCGTGGAGCTGATATTGATCGGGGAGCCAAAGAACTGGGATGACAGCGATACGCATGCGACGCCGCTGGTCAAGGCTATCATGGAGAAATTGCGGAAGGAATTTCCAAACATCCCGCTTCAACCGGTGGATGAACGATATACGTCCAAGATGGCGTCGAGGGCGATGATCGATATGGGGTTGAAGAAAAAGCAGCGGCAGAACAAGGCGCTGGTGGACGAGATCGCAGCCACGATCTTATTACAGGAATATTTGAGCAGAATTAATCAATAATAGTTGCATCATGATTTTACCAATTGTCGCTTATGGTACTCCTATTCTCCGGGCAGTGAGCAAAGACATTACTCCTGATTATCCGAACCTGGCCAAGCTGATAGAGGATATGTGGGAGACGATGTATTCCAGCAATGGGGTAGGGTTGGCGGCTCCGCAGATCAATCGGGACATCCGGCTTTTTGTCGTGGATTCACAGCAGATATTCGAGAACCTGGAAGAGGATGAGAAGGATAAATATCCGGATGGCCCCGGGGTCAGGCAAGCGTTTATCAATGCGCATGTAGTAGCGTTGAATGGGGAGGAGTGGGCATACAATGAAGGGTGTTTGAGCATTCCTAAGATCAGGGAAGACATCTTCCGAAGCGAAGAAGTGACATTGGAGTACGTGGACGAGAATTTCGAGCCGCATACGGCGACATTCAATGGGATTACTGCTCGCGTGATTTTACACGAGTATGATCATATCGAAGGCAAGTTGTTTATCGATTATTTAAAGCCTTTGAAGCGGAAGCTGCTGAAAGGGAAGCTGGATGATATTACCAGGGGTAAGATCAATGTGGATTACAAGATGAGCTTTCCTAAGTAAAGCGGGTGGCGCAGCAGCCGGTGGTTAAAGCCGGCTGGAGGTATAATCCCTCCATTTGGCGATGACCTCGCGCATGTCGTTGGGAAGCTCGCTTTCGAAGAGCATTTCTTTTCCCGTTGCGGGATGGACGAAGCCGATCGTCTTGGCGTGCAGGGCATGCCGGGGGCAGATGGCAAAGCAGTTGTCCACGAATTGCCGGTATTTATTGAATACGGTTCCTTTTACGATTTTGTCGCCGCCGTAGGTGTCGTCGTTGAAAAGGGGGTGGCCGATGTGCTGCATGTGTACGCGGATCTGGTGGGTGCGGCCGGTTTCCAGGATACATTGTACGAGCGTGACATAGCCGAATCTTTCCAGGACTTTATAGTGGGTGATGGCTTCTTTGCCGTGCTCGCCGTCGGGGTAGGCGTCGAAAAGCTTGCGGAAGCGCTGGTGACGGCCGACGTGCGCGACGATGGTGCC
The DNA here is from genome assembly GCA_018267545.1 of Bacteroidota bacterium. GTDB lineage: Bacteria > Bacteroidota > Bacteroidia > Chitinophagales > Chitinophagaceae > Puia. Next base: position 98,909 of record JAFDYG010000452.1, on the reverse strand, counting down.
GGTATCTTCGGTGAGGTCGCCCCATACCAGGGCCATATACTGGCGCTTGACCGTGTGGTCGAAAAATTGTTTGGCCAGACTTCGAACCGCCTTCTCGGTCTTGGCCAGGACCATGAGGCCGCTGGTATTCTTGTCGATGCGGTGAACCAGGCCAAAGCGGGGCAGGGTTTGTTCGGTGATCGAATGATTTTTCTGCTGCAGGTACCAGGCTACGCCGTTGATCAGGGTGCCGGAATAGTTGCCGCTGGCGGGGTGAACGACCAGGCCGGGGCGCTTGTTGATAATCATTACGTCGTCGTCCTCGTAGAAGATGTTGAGGGGCATTTCTTCCGGGACGATTTCTTCTCCGGGGGCTTCCTTTTCGGAATACATGATGATCTCGTCCAGGGGACGGATCTTATAATTGGGCTGGACCTGTTTATTGTTGACCAGGACCATGCCGGCTTCGAGGGCCTTCTGGATTTTGTTGCGGGAGGCGTTTTCTATCCGGTTCGACAGGAATTTATCGATGCGTATGGGTTCCTGGCCCTTGTCCACCTTCAGGCTCAGGCGCTCATAGAGCTCTTCCGACCCCTCGGCTGACGGGCTTTCGTCCAGTTCCTTATCCTCGTGCTGTCCCATGTGCATAATAAATTTGCGCAAAGGTACGATTTAGTACCTTTACAGGTCATTTATGGAGAAAGTCATTTATCAGGATTTGGGCCAGATGGAATATCAGACGGCCTGGGATTATCAGGAGAGTTTGCTACAGGAAAATGTGCGGCTCAAGGCAGAGGCCCGTGAGAGGGGAGAGCAGCCGGCTACTAAACATTACCTTTTATTTGTGGAGCACCCGCCGGTATACACGCTCGGGAAGAGCGGTCATATGGAGAATCTATTGATCGGGGAGGAGCGGCTGGAGGAGCGGGGCGCAAAATTCTACCGGTCCAACAGGGGCGGTGACATTACCTTTCATGGTCCGGGTCAGCTGGTAGGCTATCCGATACTCGACCTGGAAAGATTTTATACGGACATCGGGCGTTATTTACGGAATGTGGAAGAAGTGGGTATCCGGCTGCTCGCGGACTATGGCATCGAAGGGGTACGGTCGGCCGGAGAGACGGGGGTATGGATTGGACCGGATAGCAAGGGCGGGGCGCGGAAGATCTGTGCGATCGGGGTCCGTTGCAGCCGTTGGGTGACGATGCATGGTTTTGCCTTTAACGTTGATACGGATCTTTCTTACTTTGGGGATATTGTTCCATGCGGTATTGCAGATAAAGAAGCAACATCGTTGGCAAAGGAGCTGGGGTATGACGTGGACCTAGAAGAAGTGAAGAAGAAATGGATGCATTACTTCGAGGAGGTGTTCGAGGCTGAATTGATCTAGAAATCTTTGGGAATAAAGAATTTATTCTTCTCTTTTATCTGGTCTCCGTCGTAGAGCTCGAACCGGAACCAGCCGGAGTGCCGGAAATTAGTTTTATCGAGGATAAGTGTCTGATCCTTGATCTCCGAAAGCTCGAAAAGCAACTTATTGGATTCGTCGTAGAATTTGATGCCGTAGTGTCTTTGCGCTGCGCCGGGAAGGGATACGTGTATATTTCCGTATTTACCGGTAAATACATAGGAGGAAGTCCGGTATACTTCTTTTGGAATAAAGGGTTTTATCTGCAGGGTATCGCCGTCGATAAAAAGAAGGGTATCCTTTGTCTTCTTTAGCAATGAATCACGAAAGGCCTGAATCCGGCTGCCGCTGAGCCGGCCGATCAGAGTGTCTCCTTTTCGGACAAAAACGGTGGTCGACAATTCCATTTCCGGCATGCTGCGTATGGTCGACGGACTCTTGACCTGTGTTTTTCCGCGGGTAGTGGAAGGGTCGATGTATAGGATCCGGGCGCCGGCCATCTTGGTCAGCGATTCGGTATCGTCTTCTTTTTCTTTGGTCGTAGCGCCTTCTGTGTTGGTACCGGGACGATGGGAAGGGGTGAATAGATAGCGGCCGTTTTCCAGTACGATAAACAACCGATAATAGAAATTGGGGTGAGGGGCCTTGCTATCCATCGCGCCGTTTTCGGGCAGCTTTGGGTCCGGAACGGTCAGCAGGGTGGTGAAATTCTTTGCGCTGTCGGTGGAACGCTGGATGCTGATTTGAGTGACGACGGGATAGTTATTATGCCAGCTGATGAGGATCTTACCGGGGCCACGGGCTGTGGCGGAAAATCGCGGCAAGGTATCCTGCGCCCTGAGGAGGGTCGATAGAAAAAAGCCGATCAGCAAAATGCAGGCATGCCTGTGCATAAATGGGATAACGAATCTTTTTGAAAGATGTTTTGCAAATATGTCAAATTCCGGGCCTAAAAAATCAATTTGCCCGGAGAGAGGGATCGATTGCCCTGTAGCCCTCCGCTGTGGATAACCAGCAAGCGGGAAGAGGCGGGGAAGAAGGACTTCCGGATGGCGTCCTGCAGCGCAAAAAATAATTTTCCGGTATAAACGATATCGGAGGGGATGGCTGTTTCGAGGTAAAATCGATTCATAAAGTCCAACAGGGGCTGCGGATGGCGGGCGTATCCGCCAAAATGATAGCCGGAAAGCAGCTGGCAGCGGGTTTGCAAGTCGGCAGCAAGGTAACCGCCGAGGTCGATGGCAGAGAGGGTTTCCAGGCCTTTTAGCACGGGTACGCCGATCAATTGCTGGTTGTTCCGGAGGGCCTGGGCCAGGCCGAGGAAAGTGGTCCCTGTGCCGATGGCGCAGAGGATATGGGTATGATTTGTCGTATCTACATTTTTTAGGATGTCTTTACAGCCGAGGATACCGGCTTCTCCTCCTCCTCCTTCCGGGATGATATATGCGCCCGGAAACAGTCCTGCCAGGTGGTTGAGAAAGTCCGGCTCTTCTTTGCGGGCATAATTTTCGCGGGAGATAAACTCCAAATGCATTCCATAGGCAAGGGCATCTTTCAATGTAACCGAGAGTTTGTGGGGCTTTTCGCCCCGGATGATTCCAATGGAGGACAGGTTATGTTCTTTTGCTGCAAAAGCGGTGGCGACGATGTGATTGGACCAAGCCCCTCCGAAAGTAAGAATGGGGGCGCCCGGGGTTTCGAGGGCTTTTTGGAGATGTCCTTTTAGCTTGAACCATTTGTTCCCCGATACAATGGGATGAAGCCGGTCTAAGCGTAGGACATCGATGGGTATGTCTTCTATGGTGAAAGTATCCATTAATTTTTTATTTTCGTGTCCTAAATATTAAAATTACGATAATGCAACCAACCCTTTTGATTTTAGCTGCCGGTATGGCTTCCCGGTATGGTAGTATGAAACAGATACAAGGATTTGGACCTAGTGGTGAGACGATTATGGACTATAGTATTTACGATGCGATCCGCGCCGGCTTTACAAAGGTGGTGTTTATCATTCGCAAGGATTTTGCCGATAACTTCAAGGCGATCATGGAGCCCAAGCTAAAGGGCAAGATCGCCATCGATTATGTGTATCAGGACCTGCATTCCTTTACCGGCGATTTTGCGGTGCCTTCCGAGCGGACCAAGCCCTGGGGGACCGCGCACGCCGTTCTTTGTGCAAAGGACGCAGTAAAGGAACCTTTTGCCGTCATCAACGCCGATGACTTCTACGGTAGGGACGCTTTTGAAAAAGCATATACTTTCCTGACCAGGGAGGTCAATGAAAAATTATATTGCATCATCGGGTATGAGCTGGCCAAGACGCTGTCCGATAATGGCACGGTGAGCCGGGGTGTTTGCCAGGTGGACGCGAATGACAACCTCGTTTCCATCGCAGAGCGGACCAAGATCTATGAGGAAAATGGAAAGATAACCTATGAAGAAGGAGACAAGAAGTTCGAAGTACCCTGGGATTCGAAAGTGTCGATGAACTTCTGGGGATTCGATTCTTCCGTATTTGCGTATACGGAGAAGATCTTTCATGAATTCCTGAAAGAGCAGGGAACTAATCCCAAGGCGGAATTCTTTATTCCGATCATCGGTGACAAGCTGATCAAGGAAGGGAAGGGGAATATCAAGGTTATCCCGACAGACGCGAAATGGTTTGGCGTGACGTATAAGGAAGACGCACCGGGTGTTCAGGCGAGCTTGAATGCGCTGATCGAGAAAGGAGATTATCCGACGAATCTGTGGAAATAAACGAATAAGCGGATAAAGAAAAAGCGGATAAAGAAAAAGCCCGGTTCAAAAAAACCGGGCTTTTTTATTTTAATTACTTTTTACGATGAAGATACAGTCTTCGATGCGTTTGATCTGCTGCTTTCGGTCGAGTCCTTTAATGGAGGAGCTCGATGGCAGGTGCAGGTGAGTGACGCTGCTGTCTGATTTCAATAAGACGCTGTCGGCCTTCATGGCGTCAACCGCGCGGAAGATATTTTTCGATCTTACGGCGAAAACTACGCCCTGGGCGCTTTGCTGGCTGGCTGTTATGATACCGATGACCTCACCATCGTTGTTGATGACCGGAGTTCCGCTATTGCCAGGGTTGGCGGCGATAGTAATCTGGCAGGCCAGCGTGTCGCCCTGGAAACCGGTCTTGGCGCTCAGATACCCCTTGTTATAGACTATTTCGTCGCGGGGATAGCCGAGGGTGAATAACTCTTCACCGAGATCGGCGCCGGTCTTGTTAATGCTATAAGGCAGGTTGGTAAAGGCATGGAAAGAAGTATCCTCGATTTTCAACAGCGCCAGGTCCGCTTGCTTGTCGAGGTGTATGATCCGGGCCTTGTATTCACCGAGGCGGTTGACGACGTCGACCAGGGTCGAGTTCTTTACCACGTGGGCATTGGTTACCAGGTAACCCTTGCTATCGATGAGGAAGCCCGTGCCGCCATGATCGAAAGGCTTTGCTGCCGTTTCGGTATAGGCTCTGTCGGAATTTATCTTAGTGATGGCGGTATTAACCTTGCTTTCCGCAATATCGAGGCGCCGGCTCAGATTCTGGTAATCTTTTCCTTTGGGAGACAGGGCGGAGACGAGGGCGCTGATCGTCAGGGCTGTGATACCCGCGATGGAGGCGGCTACGCCGATGACGCGCTTGTACTTCTTCCAGAGCACGACGACCTTGGCCGGGCGCGCTTCTTCGATCTGTCCTTCCTTTGTAAGCTGTTGGTGAATTTCCTTGAGCTCCGACTTGAAACGATCGATCTCGCCGTATTGGGTAAGCTGGTTTAAGAAATGAGTGTGCTCGACGACGAGCTGGTCGACGTCGGGGTTGGTATTACGTACGTGCTCGAAAAACGCCTTTTCCTCGGGGAGCATCTCTCCGCGGATATAGCGTTCAACGGCATCTAATAGGGCAGCGTCTTGCATCTTTCGCACTTTATTTTTTATACTGACTGAATATTTTTTTCAACCGCATCAGGCACTTATACTTCTGATTCTTAGCATTGTCCGCATTGGTATAGCCAAAATCCCCTGCTATTTCGACCATGTTCTTTTTTTCCAGGTAATAGGCCTTCAACAGGCTGCGGCAGGGCTCCCCGAGGTTGTTGAGGGACTGCTCCATTACCAGAAAATCCTGGTTGCGTTGCTCGTGTTTCTCCAGCTCTTCTTCGACCGGCACCGTTTCCCCGAGGCTTTCTACTTCGGGAGAGATTCGCTGCATCTGGTTGAGGCGTTTAAGCCATAACCTCCGGCATACGGAATAGAGGTAGGTCTTGAGCTGACAATTGAGTTCAAAAGAACCGGATTTGACCTTTTCATACAGTACGATCATGGCTTCCTGAAAGATGTCTCTGGCGTCGTCGGGATAGCCACTGTTGTTGAGAATCAGGGATTGCACCATATTATAGTGCTGCTTATAAATGGTTTCGATAGCCTTTCTATCGTTTTGAGCCAAACCTTCGAGTAACTTTTGTTCGGTGATCTCTGATCTCACGCTTTATACTATGATTTAATACCCAAATTAAAGATTCGTAACCCAAACTAGCGGTAAAAAAATAAAAAATGGTTGTTGGGTATTTAAAGGCAGTTACTTATATATTAATTTTAAAAAGATGTAAAAAAGATTGATTTCAGCGGGTTACTTTTCTTCCCGGCCAGTATTAATCACGAAACCATTCAATTAACGCAAAAAACAATCTCAAATGAAAAAGTTCCTGTTCGTATTGGCTATTGGTGCATTCGCAGCTTGTAACAACTCCGGTGGCGCTGAAGCTCCTAAGGGTGATTCTACCGTTATCAAGGATTCTACCCATGTAGTTGATTCTACGAAGATGTCTGCTGACACTACGAAGATGATGACTGACACTACCAAGAAGGACACTACGACTAAGAAATAATTTTTTTAGGCAAGATAGACCGGGTTCGGACCTCTGTGGTTCGAACCCGGTTCTTTTTTGGGGTAGTTCGTCTTTTTTGGGGTAGTTCGGATTGGGGGGATATTGTTGTTCCGGGAAGGGTTGGTCATCGTTGCTTGCGCGGGCTGGTATCGGGCAGGAGTCCGGTTAGCAGACCGAGCAGGGGAAGGAAGGCGCAGAGGCGGAAGACGTGGCCGATGCTGGTATTGTCGGCCAGCTTGCCCAGGACGGCGGCGCCGATCCCGCCCATACCGAAGGCCAGGCCGAAGAAGAGGCCTGAGATCAGTCCCACCTTGCCGGGCAGGAGCTCCTGGGCATAGACCAGGATGGCGGAAAAGGCGGAGGCCAGGATGACGCCGATACAAACTGAAAGGACGCCGGTCCAGAACAGGTTGGCATAGGGGAGCAGGAGGGTGAATGGGGCAACGCCCAGAATGGAGAACCAGATGACGTATTTACGGCCGATGCGGTCTCCGATGGGTCCTCCGATGATGGTGCCGGCTGCCACGGCGAACAGGAAGAGAAAGAGCATCATTTGGGAATGCTGGACCGAAACGTGGAATTTATCGATCAGGAAGAAGGTATAGTAGCTGCTCATGGAGGACATGTAGAAGTACTTGGAAAAGATGAGGATCAGCAAGATGGAAAGAGCCATGGCGATGCGTGAGCTGGGAATGGCGGGGGTGGCGGCACTGGCGGGGCCGCCGCTTTTTTTCGAGCGCCGGTCCAGGTTACGGCTATACCAGGAGCCCGTCTGCAGGAGTATGCCGATGGCCAGAAGAGCGAAAAGACAAAACCAGAGAATCCGGGACTGCCCATAGGGGGCGATGATCTGGGCTGCGAGCAGGGGGCCTAAGGAAGCGCCTGCATTTCCGCCCACCTGGAAGAGAGACTGGGCCATGCCGCGTCGTCCGCCGGAAGCCATATAGGCGAGCCGGGATGCTTCGGGGTGGAAGATGGAAGAGCCGATTCCGACCAGGGCTACGGCGACCAATACCATCGGAAAGCTGGCGGCCTGGGACAGGAGCACGAGGCCTACGAGGGTGAAGCACATGCCAGCGGCCAGCGAGTAGGGCTGCGGCTTTTTATCGGTATACAGGCCGACAAAGGGCTGAAGCAGGGAGGCCGTTAGCTGAAAGGTAAAGGTGATGAGCCCCAGCTGGCCGAAGTCCAGATGAAGGGAATTCTTCAAAAGGGGATAGGTCGAGGGGATCAGGGACTGCATGGTGTCGTTCAGCAGGTGCGAGAAGCTGATGGCCAGCAGGATGGAAAAGACCGTTTTTTGTGCGGCGGCCGACGTCACGGCGGTAGTCGTGGCGGAGGGTGAGCTTGACGTGGAAGGGGAGCTTGAGGTGGACATGGTCATTTGTTTGAAGTGATCTTTGCGGCATATTGCCAGGCTTTCTTAGGGTCCTGATCGACGATGCTCTGGAGCAGGTCCTCGTGCAGCACTTGTGTGCGAAGGAAGGTTTCTGCGGTGTGGCGCACTTCGTGGAAGTGCTGGCTTACCTGGGCGGAGAATGTTTTATAGAGGTCGGCGAGGATGTCGTTGCAGGAAGCGACGGCGACGGCGACGTGAAAATCGATATCGGTTTCGATGGCGGCCTCCAGGTCGCCTGCGCGGGCGGCGGCTTCTCTTTTCTCCAGCAGGGTCTTCATTTTCGCAATGTCTTTTTTCGTGCGGTTTAGGGCCGCTTTCTCGGCGATCTTCAGCTCCAGGAGCTGCCGGACTTCGTCGAGATCGCTGGCGTCGGCGCGGCGGAGGCGTTGCTGCAGAGGCTCGGCAATGCCGTTCTGGGATTGTACGATCGTGCCGGAGCCCTGACGGACGCTGAGCAGGCCGGTGTTGGAAAGAATGCGGATGGCTTCGCGGATGGTGCTGCGGCCTACGCCGAATTGGGCCATCAGCTCGGGCTCGGAAGGGAGCTTGTCTCCGGGCTGATAGACGCCCAGGGAAAGCTGCTGCTGGAGCTTGCTGACGACTGCGTCGGCAAGGGAATGCCGTTTTAAGGGAGTGATTGTTTTCATCATATCATCTGATGACTTTGAACGAAGGTAGGAGGGGTGGGCGATTAAAAAAAATAATTGTTGGCGGGACCGGCGGGCCTGCCGGGCGCGTTATCTTCTTACGCCGTGACCATATTCGTAATACAGGGTGTGAAAGATGCTGGAAACGTAGGCTTCCCCGCTGGACAGGGATTGATAGGCGCGGCGGATCTCTTCGATGGATTCGTACTTGTGGACGTAGGCATCGATGCCCGTAGCAGCCATCTTTTCGATGATGACGGGATCGTAGGCGCTGGAATAGATCATGATGAGCGGCTCGTTAAAGCGTTTTCTGAGCTCTGTTACGGCTTGCTGCAGATTCGCCGAGTAATGGTCCTGGAGTGAACCGGTGATGACCAGGTCGAAGGCGGTATTGGCCCAGGCCTTTGCGGACAGGGCGGTAAAAATATTTTCGGAATACTCCACCAGCGCCTTTGGATTGATCGAACGGAACACTTCCTGAAAAGCAAGGGGGATGAGGGGCAAATCATCTATAACGAGGATCCTGTCCAATGGCGTGGCCTTGAAAGTTGATACAGAGGGCATGGTTTTAAAGAGGTATAAGCTTGGTACACAAATAATTGATGCAAGGGCCAGCGACGGTTACAAATATATCAAAATTACGGTATATCCAATAGGGGAAATTTACCTGTCGAGGCGGTAGGAATAATAGAGTGTGTCGAAGATAGCCGACACATAAGTTTTACCGCTTGAAAGGATGACATAGGCCTTTCGTATTTCTTCGGCGGGTTCGTGCTTGTGCACACAGGCGTCGACGGTACCCATGGTCGTCTGTGTAATGACTTCGGGGTCGTACAGGTCGGTATAGATCATGACCCGGCTGCCGGGGAATCGTTGTTTGAGGCTTGCTGCGTGCGGCAGCAGGGTGGAGGAGGAGTGTTCGCCGTCCGAGCCGAGGATAACCAGGTCGAAGTCGCGGTCTTCGTATTGTCTTGAAGAAAGGGCGCGGAAGATATTGTCGGAGTAGTCGAGCTGTATACCGGAGTGGATTGACCGAAAAACCTCATACAAACCAACGGATAGGAGAGGAATTTCATCAATGACGAGGATGCGGATAATCTGAGCCTGTTGCGTGTTCACGCCGCAAAGGTCCGATAAATTGAAGGAATAAAGGGTATGTGTTTCCATGTAATTTCCCTTATCGGGTTGATTGTCATACGATATACTATATTTGTTGCGAAAAATTTACGATACATGCGGATAGCAATCAATGGGATGGGGCGTATTGGCCGGCTATTGGCCCGGCGGCTGCTGAATTTGGAGGGAATCGAGCTGGCAGCGGTCAACGACATTATGGATTCGGATAACCTGGCGTATTTGTTAAAATACGATTCGGTATATGGTACGCTGCCTGTGCCGGTCCGTTGTGCGGAAGGACAGCTGACGATAGGAGATAAACGTCTGCGCATATTTCGGGAGGACCATCCATCGAAGCTGCCCTGGAAAGAATTGGGGGTGGATATCGTGCTGGAGTGCACGGGGAGGTTTTCCAGCGGGGAGGCCGCGACGCTGCATCGTTCTGCGGGTGCGAGCAAGGTGCTGCTGTCGACGACGGGAACGCCGGATGTACCGCTGCTGATCTATGGTTTCAATCAACACGCCCTGACAGCCGAAAGCACTATTATTTCTCCGGGTGGCTGCATGACCAATTGTTCCACGCACATTCTCTACCTGTTGAATCAAATCGGGATCGAGTCGGCGCAGGTCAATGTCCTGCATTCCTATACTTCAAGACAGGAGCTGGTAGACGCTCCCCACAAGCAATACAGGCGGGGCCGGGCTGCCGCCGAATCCATCATCCCCGTGGAGATCGACCTGAACACCTCGCTGGAGAGGCTGCTGCCTGCCCTAAAGGACCGCATCGCGACGGTATCCACGCGGGTGCCCGTGGCCAATGGCGCCATGGCGGATTTTACGATCCAGCTAAAGGCCGACAGCTCGGTCAGGGAGATCAATAGTCTGTTCAGCAGCGCCGCCAGGCAGGAATACAAAGGAATCCTCGACTATACGGAAGAGGAGCTGGTTTCGCTCGACATCAAGGGAGACACGCATAGCTGTGTGATCGACGGCACCCTTACTTCCATCGTGGGGCGGCAGGCAAAGGTGATCGCCTGGTTCGATAACGAATATGGCTATACGAGCCGGATGATCGACTGGCTTTTCTATTGGAAGAAGTTTCTTTAAATTACATATATGACCCGTCTTATCCGCCGGCTGGCTTCTATCGATGCATTTCGCGCCGTTACCATGCTACTGATGATCTTCGTCAATGACCTGATCCTGGTGGAACATGCCCCAGCCTGGCTGGAGCACGCCGAGCTTGGCGAGGACCGGCTGGGATTTGCGGATACGGTGTTTCCGGCTTTTTTATTTATCGTCGGGCTTTCGATTCCGCTGGCGATGAGCGCGGGCAGAGAGAAAGGGATGAGCAGGAAGGATACGTTGTGGCACATCCTCCGGCGTTCCTTTGCGTTGCTGGTGATGGGGGTTTTCCAGGTTAATTATGAAAACTATACGACGGGGCCTGCACTGATATCCAGGTGGTGGTGGATGTTGTCGATTACGATCGCTTTTTTCTTTATCTGGCTCGTGTATCCGCAGCACTGGTCGAAGACCAGGAAGAACGTTTTCAGGGGGATTGGGGTTATCGCCCTGGTGGTGCTGGCGTTGATCTATAAAGGCGAAAAGGCGGGGCATCCTGTCTGGATGCGGACGCAATGGTATGGTATTCTGGGGCTGATCGGGTGGTCTTACCTGATATGCGCCCTGCTTTATTTTTATATCGGCGAACGGCTGCTGCTGTTAATGGGGACCTTTCTTTTCTTCCTCGGAATGTCGATTGCCTGGAATGCGGGTTGGATGAGCTCGATCGATAACAAGCCGATGTTTTGGTGGGAGGACGGCATCGGGATTTGCGCGTTTACGATGGCGGGAGTTATTACCTCTATGTACTATCGGCGCTCCGGGGGCTGGGGTAAGAGCATGCAGCGTCTTTCCCAGCTGGCGATGTTTATTCCCCTTTTATTGATTGCCGGGTTCGAGCTGCGGTATATCGGGGGAATTTCAAAGCTGGACGTGACGCCTTCGTGGATCCTGATCTGTACGGGCATCAGCCTCGGCGGTTTTGTCCTGCTGGCGTGGATAGTAGACCTGCGTGGCCAGGACAGGTGGTACCAGCCGATCAAGGCTGCGGGGACGATTACGCTGACTACTTATTTATTGCCGTATATTCATTTCGCCCTTTTTCATATCATCGGCTACCGGTTACCGGAGCGGTTACGCACGGGTTGGACGGGAGTGTTCAAGTCACTGATCTTCGCCTTTATCATCGTCCTGATTGCGGGCTTGCTGGAAAAAAAGAAAATTCGTCTTTCCGTCTAACGGGCGGTAAAAGCGAATTTTAGTTTTTCGTCCCGCGAGTGGCTGCCCAATACCAATTGATAATCTCCTTTGTATAATTTCCATTTGCCCGTGGCGAGATCCCATTTCTGCAGCTCGCTCAAGGGGATGGAAAAGGTCAGCTGCCGTCCGTTGCGGGTGGGTACGCTGACGCGTTTGAAGGCTTTCAATTCCCTGACCGGCATCCTTTCGACCGACGGGTATTCGATATAAGCCTGGACGACCTCGTCGCCGTCCATCGCTCCTTTATTGTCGACGGTAATGGAGAAGGTAAGTGAATCTTTTACGGTATAGCTCTTTTTGGGCTGCTGCAGCCAGCTATAGTCAAAGGAAGTATAGCTGAGGCCGTATCCGAAGGGATATTGCACCGGACCGTTGTAGTAACGATAAGTGCGGCCCTTCATGCCATAGTTGTTATAATCGGGCAGGTCGCCGAGGTTACGATAGAAGGTGACGGGCAGGTGTCCGGAGGGAGAAGTCTTGCCGAAGATGAGGTCGGCAAGGGCGTTGCCGCCTTGTTCGCCGGGATACCAGGCCAGGAGTATGGCGTCCGCATAGGGTTCGACCGCGGAGAGGTCGATTGCGCTGCCCGCGGTAATGACGAGGATGAGGGGTTTATTCTTTATGCTTTTGCGCAGGGCTTTCAAATAGGCGATGTGTGCTGCGGGCAGGCTCATGTCGACGCGGTCGCCTCCGTGTGGTGCGAGAAAGGCGTCGCCTTCTTCACCTTCCATCACGGGGGTGAGGCCGAGGACGGCGATGGTTGCTTCACAGTTGGAGGCAGCCCAGGTACCGCCGAAGTGGACGGTATCCTTGTAGTCGCAGCCCTGGTCGTATTCGATATGGACGCTGGGACCGGCGGCTGCGGTGAGGCCTTCGACAAAGGTCACCATATGAGAGGACACACCGTGGTAGTTACCGGCGAGAGCGTCGAAGGAGAAGCCGTTGGGCCCGACGATCATCAGGGAATTGAGGGCTTCCTTCTTCAGGGGCAGCACGTTGTTGTTGTTCTTGAGCAGGACCATGCTGTGCGTGGCCATGGCCCGGGCAAGCTCGACGTGACCAGCATTGTGGACGCTGTCGGCGCCATAGCTGCTAAAGGGGACGAGGGATTTGTCGTCGTAGAAGCCGAGCTTGAGCTGGGTGCGAAGCAGGGCGGCCAGGGCGGAGTCCACGTCTTTGGGAGTGAGGAGGCCGGTGTTGACTGCCTGGATGACGTCGTTCTGGAGGACGTTGGAGCAGTCGAGGTCGACGCCGGCTTTGATGGCGGCGGCGGCCGTTTCGACGGGACCGGGCAGGGCCTTATGACGGGCGAAGATATCGTCGAGCGCGCCGCAGTCGGTGACGACGTGTCCGTTAAAGTGCCATTCTTCTTTCAGGATGCGGTGCAGGAGCGTAGGACCCGAGCAGCAGGGCTCGCCGTTGACGCGGTTATAGGCGCACATGATCGACTCCACTCCCGAATCGACGAGCCGTTTAAAAGAATAGAGATAAGTCTCCCGAAGGTCTTTTTCGTCGACGATGGCGTCGAAAGTATGGCGATTGGATTCCGGGCCGCTGTGTACGGCGAAGTGTTTTGCGCAAGCCGTGGCCTTGAGATAGCGTGGGTCGTCGCCTTGCAGTCCTTTGACAAAGGCGGTGCCCATCGTCGATGTGAGGAAGGGGTCTTCGCCGTAGGTTTCCTGGCCGCGTCCCCAGCGGGGGTCGCGGAAGATGTTGATATTGGGGGACCAGAAGGTGAGGCCCATGTATTGTTCGCGCCGTCCGACGGCGGTGGAGAGATTATATTTTGCGCGTGCTTCGGTGGAGATGGCGCTCGCGGCTCTGCGGAGCAGGTCGTTGTCGAAGGTGGCGGCCATGCCGATCGCCTGCGGGAAGATGGTGGCTTCGCCGGCCCTGGCGACGCCGTGCAGGGCTTCGTTCCACCAGTTATAGGCGGGGATGGAGAGACGGTCGACGGCCTTGCTCCGGTAGCCGAGCAGTGAAACCTTTTCTTCCAGCGTAAGACGGGAGAGGAGATCTTTTACGCGGGTTTCCTGGGAGAGGCTTGCGTTGCGGAAGGCGAGGGGCTGTGCGGACGAACCGAGGGCGGTTAGCAGGACGGCGATCAGCAGGTGCAAACGAATGGACATGGCGCTCAAATTTTGTTTGGGGCCCTAAGGTCGGTTAAATTTTGTTCATTTCAATCGATTGCAGCGGCTTATCTCTACCTGGCCTTCCATTTGTTGTTCGACGGATCGGAGTCGACGAAGATGCCTCCGTTTGCTTCGAGGGACTGGATGGTTTTTCCCGAAGACAGAGCAATCGTAGCGCTTTTAGGATTGCTTTTCCAAACCGCAGGTGTTTGATGACGGGTTTCTTTGGAGCCATCGGTATAGGTAATAATCAGGTCGAAGGGCATTACGAAGCCGCCGATGTTCGCGACGGTGACGGTGCTGCCTTCCACCTTGTCGATGGCGATGTCCAGGTAGTTATTGGAGAAATACCAGTTGTTCCATAACCAGTTGAGGTCTTGTTTTGCCGCGTCGTTGAAGGAATAGAAGAAATCCCAGGGGATGGGGTGCTTGCCGTGCCACCTGTCCATATAAGTATGGAGACAGGTCCTGAAGAGATCGTCCCCCAGGAGGTCCTTTACGGCAAGGTAACCGAGAGAAGCTTTGCCATAGGCATTGTTGCCGTAGCCAAGTCCGCCTTTGAGTGCATCCGCAGGTGTGATGATGGGCAGGTCTTCGGCGTCGGCAGGGTCGTATGTATAATAGTTGATGCGAAAGTCTTTATAGGCGGCTTCTGCGCGCTCGACGCCGAGGTCGGACCGGCCGATGAGGAGCTCGAAGGTGGTGGCCCAGCCTTCGTCCATGAAAGCGTAGCGGGATTCGTTGATGCCCATATAGAAGGGGAACCAGCTGTGTGCGATCTCGTGTTCGGCGACGAAGCGGGAGAACATCGGCTCCTCGGTGGTATTGTCGTTGACCATCATGGGATATTCCATGTCGGCATAACCCTGGAAGATGGTTGTTTTTGGAAAGGGATAGGGTACGCCGGGCCAGTTGTGCGAAAGCCAGTCGAGTGCGTGGCGGCCAAACTCCACCATCTGATGAAAGTCTCTGGCGGTGTCGTTATAGGCGGATTGCACGCTGGCGCGTCTTTTCGTCGCGTCATCGACTACGACGCTGGATGCGTCCCAGGCGAAGTGATTGCTGAGGCCGACGGTTACGTCGCTGATATCGCCAGCCTTCCAGGACCAGGTATTGACGGCGTTCTGCGTCGTTACTTTGCCTTCTGCGATCTCTGAGGGGCTTGCGATGTGAACGATAGCGTCGTTTTTATATGAGCCGGCCAGCTTGCGGGCATAGGAAGGCGTGAGGACTGCGTCCGGGTTCTGCAGGTCACCCGTCGCCCATACGATATAATTTTTTGGGACGCTGACGTTCAGTGTATAGTCATTGAAGTCGTTGTAGAATTCCATTACGTCGGTAAAGTCCATCCGGTCCCAGCCGTTGTAGTCGTCGAATACGGCTACCCGGGGATAGAAGTAGGCCAGGAAATAGGTGGTCGAATCGATCATGCCTTCGCGATTACTCTTGAGGGAGATGGGATAGTGCCAGTCGAATTCGAGCCGGAGGGAGTCGTGTGGAAGGAGGGGGCGGGTGAGGCGCACATTTTTCCAGGTGCCGTCCTGGTCGTTGTTGTGCCAGGCTTTCGTCTCTCCATTTTCCGCGTACCGGTCGACGGTGACTCCGGGGTTGAGATAGTCCGGCTCTGCATTGTTGAGGCGGATGGCTCCGGGTTTATGGATATTGGGGATGAGCCGGATGACGAGGACCTTTAGCGTGTCCGGGCTGTTGTTGACGTAGACGATCTTTTCTGTTCCGCGGATATTTCGGTCGGGTGGGGCCGTGTTGATCGAAATGTCATAACGTCCCCTGTTCTGCCAGTAGTTGCGGCCGGGGCGGCCGTCGAACGAGCGGGTGCCGTTTTTATAGGCTTCTTTTACGTTTCGGGGAGTGTAGAGGGGTTGGGCGTCGATAGTGGATAGGCAGCAGGTGACTGCAATGATGATCAGTAGGTATTTGGCCATACTAGCACAGTGATTTTAGGGAGGGAAGGTAATCAATTCCGTGGAGACTCGGGAGGGCCCAGGTAGCTGGGTTTTACACCGCCGGCGTCGATGACGAGCCGTTGGAGGACGATCGCTGGATCGGCGAACCAAAATTTCAGCACGTGTTTTCCTGGTTTGGCGATATGATGGTGGGAGACGGCGCTATCCGCGTCGATCAGCCGGGGCTGCTCATTGTCGAAGGAAATGCCATAGCGGGGATTAGATTCCTGCCTGATCGACAGATAGGCTCTTACGTCGAGCGCCCCGGTGTCGGAAAGATAGACGGTGTATTCGAGCCGTGGACTTTTGCCGCCGGGGGTAATTGGTGAGACGTTGGATGGAGAGGTTTCGACGCCGGAGAGCGTACGTCCCAGACCGGGGATAGTCAGCCAGTGCAGGGTGGAAGATTCGACGCGATTGGAATAGTGTTCGGCTTCGATCGCTACATAGCCGTCGGACTCGATAAAGCTGCCGGCTTCTCCTTCCATCCGGGTGGATGGGCGGCTAGTCGGTACTGTTATATCGATGGTTTTTCCTCCGGGTCCGTGGATGGTGAGAGTGGCTTGTCCCTTGCCGGCGGGCGACCTGGACCAGTCGATGCCTATCCAAAGTAATTCCTCCTTGTCGACGATGCGGTTGCTGGGGCTGATCTGGACCCAGGGGGATGAGCTGCTGATGGTATAGACAAAGGGGCTTGCGGTACGGTTGAAGATTTCGATATAGTGGGCACGCTGACCGAAGGGTTGGAAGGTGGGGAGGGTACAGGAGTCGGCAGACTGGGGCCACCAGGCGGTCAGGTTCTCTACGGAGACACCCCAGGAAGGGCCTTCGATTTTAGAAAGGTCGATGGTTTTCAATTCGGAGGATCTTCGTATCGGCGTTTTATCGAAGAGTGAAGAGGCGTGTTCGGCGAGGTCATTGGTGGCGGCCCGGCCTTGTGTCGCGTAATACCTGTTTTTGGCGATGGTGAGACAGAGGTCGTTGAGGCTGGCGTTCGATTGGACGGGGTAATTGACCAGGTCGGAGTAAGCATTCAAGTAGGGGGTGGGGAGGAGCTGGCGTATAGAGTCGGCGGTGCCGGCCAGCCGTTTATAGCCGGCTACTACTCTTTCGGCCTCGTTATAATTGAAGAGGCTATAGGTATCGGACGTGAGCAGCGAGGATTTGATACGACCATTATAGATGCCATAGGTGCTGATGATATCGGCGATCTGGGGAGCATAGGGATCGCCGAATTGGCGGGCTGCCCAGTCGCGGGTATAGTTTGACAGCCTGGAGGCGGGTAATTGGTCGGGATTCCAGGCGTAGTCGAAGAAAAATTCGATTGGGAGCGCGAGGGGTTTGATGGCCCCGGCGTCGATGAGCCAGGGGGTGTCGGAGCCTTGTTCTTTGGCCTGGTGCAGCTGTTCCCAAATGCGGGGAATAGAGGCGGTATGAACCGGTTCGTAAAGGGAGGTGTCTATGGCGATGCCATAGCGAGAGGCGAGGACCGGATTAAACTCGTCCCTGTTAAAGCCATCATGTCTGGCGGGCCGGATAAAATTGCCTTTTAAACGGAGGGTGAGCTCGTATACCTTGTCATAAAACTGGTGGTTGAAGCTGCCGAATTTGACCTGGACCCAGGCGGTGAGGGCGAGGGCTTCGTCGTTGATGGATAAGCCGCGATATTTGATGGCGGGCGGGGCCACGATCTTTTCCCGGTTATCGAAATAATACAGCTCGGGGCTGCTGGGTACGGGGACGTCGGCCCACCAGTACCAGGGGGATACGCCGAGGGATTTCGAGAGGTCGAACACGCCATAGGCCGTACCGAGGCGGTCGCTGCCGGCGATGACCAGGGCCTGCCCGATGCCGGGAAGGGGATTGCGGATAGTCTTTAGTAAATAGGACTCCCACTTCCCCTGGATCTTCGTGAAGGGTATGCGATTGGCCTGGGCGAGCTGCTGGACCAGCGGGCTGTGGTCGAGGCTGCCGATGATAATCAGCTGTTGTATCGTTTCTTTGGGCAGGTGGTCGAAGATGGGAATGCGTCTGCCCGTGATACGGGCTATGTCGTCTTGGAGCAGGCTCGCGGCTTTTTTGACCACCCAGTGGTCGGAGCTGTCGGCGTAGATGGCTGCGATGCCGTAGTAGGCCGAGACGATCGGGAAGACGGGCTGCTGTGGTCTCGGGCTGGACGAATAGGGTTCGTTTTGTGCGAATGCAACGGTTACCATTACCTGCAAGAGCAGGAAGGGCAGGGAGAATTTTTTCATGATAAGGCGATTAGAATCCGATAGAATTCCCGCCATCTACCGGTAGCACCACGCCTGTGATGTACTTGGCCTGTTCGGAGGCCAGGAACAGGGCAGCGTCGCCGATATCGGCGGGCTGGCCCATATAGCCCATCGGAGTGCGACCCAAGGCTTTTTGTTTTCTTTCGGGGTCGGTGTTAAGGGCTTTGGCCGACATGTCTGTGGCGATAAAGCCCGGAGCGATACAGTTTACCAGGATACCCTTGGGGGACAGCTCGACGGCCATGGCTTTAGTCATGCCTTCGATGGCGGATTTCGATGCAGTATACGCGATTACTTTGGGAATTCCATACTGGGAAGCCATCGAGCTGATGTTAATAACATTTCCTTTACCAAACGGGAGCATGGTCTTGATTACTTCACGGGAGAGGGTAAAGACGGCTTTTACGTTGGTATGGAGGATGCGGTCGAACTCTTCGTCGGTGACGTCGGTAAATTCTTTCTTCATGTTGATCCCGGCGTTGTTGACCAGGATGTCGATGCGGGTATGTCGCTCTATGACCTTTTGTACGAGGGCGGGGATGGCGGCCAGGTCGGTCAGGTCGGCGGAGATAGGGTGGCAGTTGGTGCCCAGCCGTTCCGCGGCGGTTTTTAGCTTTTGTTCGTCGCGGCCTACGATGACGGTTTGGATGCCTGCGGATACGAATTTTTCTGCGATGGCGAGGCCGATGCCGGAGCCGCCTCCGGTGATTATGGCTACTTTATTTGTCATAAGTTCATTGTTATCGTGAGGTGCCGGGGGCATTGGGGAATTGTAATTTTTTGTAATAGTCCAGGGTATGGGCGGGTTGTTCTGCTTTTTCCGGTAGAGGCATGTGTGAGAATGTTCCGAAATAGAGAAGACAGGCGTCGCGCCACCAGACTGCTTCCTTTTCCTGGATGTTCAGGAGCATTTCTACCTGATGAGCGCGTTCTTCGTCGACCTTTCCTTTTACGGAGGCCCAGGCTTTTTGCATTGCTCTGACGGAGTCGACGCCGGTGTAGTAGCGGTGGCATAGTTCGTCCCAAAGGGTTCGTCCCGTATGCATTTTCCAGCCCCAGGGTACGCGGTGAAACCAGAGCAGCCATATGTCGGGGCAGTTTTTAGGGTCTTCCCACTGCGCTCGGATGGCTGGTGGATATTGTGAGAGCGCGTCGCTGCCGGTGGCGGTTCGGTCGAAGCCGATACCGGCCGAATCCGCTTTGTGAAAATAGACGGGGTTCCAGTCTGCTCTGGAGGCTTTGTCATACCAGGGGGCGGGACCGTAGTGGTGGCCATAGCCCATGATGTGGTGAAGGCCTAACGGGGTCATGTAATCGACGATGGCCTCCCGGGAGGTCAGCATGATCTTTTTGACGGTATCGATAAAGCCGGGGTTGTTGGTAAAGGTTTGTCTGAGCCATTCGTCGGCTATTTCTGCGGATGAAAGCTTCGGGTTCCAGGCCAGTCTGCCGAAGGCGTACCAGTTGGACTGGGCGAAGGGGTGACCGCACCAGTTGCGGTCGGTGCCGATGTTGGCGACGCCGGCCATGCCGGTGATGGTAGAGGCTACGGGAGGGCCGGCGTCGAGGCATTCCTTAAAAAGGGGAGCCAGGTAGGCCAGGTGAGTAGCAAAGCCGAGGTATTCCTGTGTCAGCTGAAACTCGAGCATGAGCGGCGTCTGCGGCATTGCGCCGAAGAGGGGGTGATAGGGTTCCCGGGGCTGGAAGTCGATGGGGCCGTTCTTGACCTGTACCCAAACGTTTTTATGAAATTGTCCGTCGAGGGGCTTGAATTCGTTGTAGGCTTGTTTGGCCCTGTCCTCATGGGTTTCGCTATAGACGAAGGCGCGCCAGATCACGATGCCCTTGTGCGGGGCGAGGGCGTCGGCGAGCATATTCGCTCCGTCGGCGTGGGTGCGGCCATAATTCTGGGGGCCGGGCTGACCTTCGGAATTGGCTTTGACGAGGAAACCGCCGAAGTCGGGGATATACCGATAGACTTCGTCCGTCTTCTTCTTCCACCAGTCCTGTACGGCGGGGTCGAGCGGGTCGGCCGTTTTGAGGCCGCCGATGGCGATGGGGCTGCTGAAGTTGACGGAGAGGTAGACCTTTATCCCGTAGGGGCGGAGCGTTTGAGCCACTGCGGCAGCCTTCTCCAAATAGTCCGGTGTAAGGATCAGCGGGCTGGCGTTGACGTTATTCAGCACCGTCCCGTTGATGCCGATGGAGGCATTGGCGCGGGCGTAGTCGATATATCGCTGGTCTATGTATCCGGGCAGGGTGTGCCAGTTCCAGATGGAGAAGCCTGCATAGCCGCGTTCGACGGTTCGGTTGAGATTGTCCCAGTGGTCGAGGATGCGGTAGGGCAGGGCGGGGGAGCTGGAGATGGCGAGCTTTTGAATGGATTGTTGTGTTTGAATCAGGCGGAGGAAGTAGAAGACGCCATAGAGTACGCCTCTGTCGGTGTTGGCGGTAATCTGGGTGATGTGTTTACCTGCTATCGTTTCTGTGCGGATGATGTAGCCTTCATCACCCAGGGTGGTTGGGGATGTTCTTACGACCAGGGTTCCTTCCTGCGGAGTGGTGAGGAGCGGGATTTTTTTCCCGAGCAGTCCTTGCAGACCTTGAAGCAGTTCTTTTGTAGCCGTTTCGGAAGCGGTCGATTGCAGACCGGTAATGCTGCTGCGATATTCCGCGAGCAGGCGGGGATTATCGACCAGGTCATAGCGCAGCCAGAGGCGATATCCGTCTTCGGCGTGGGCGATGCTGGTAATCAGGCAGACGAGGAGCAGCAATTTTTTCATGGCCGGGTTTATTTTTTACTGGCTGAGGATTCTCGCAGGACCAATTCCGAACGAAGGATAATCGTGGAATGGATAGTAGAAGAACCGTTGAGGTGGTCGATCAGGTTGCGTGCGGCTACCTCTCCCAT
Source organism: Bacteroidota bacterium (assembly GCA_018267545.1). Lineage (GTDB taxonomy): Bacteria > Bacteroidota > Bacteroidia > Chitinophagales > Chitinophagaceae > Puia. Next base: position 77,851 of record JAFDYG010000452.1, on the reverse strand, counting down.
TTCGTAGCCGGGATAATTGATGGTAGTCAGGTTGGGTTCGACGACTCTTGAAACGGGGTCGTTGTTGAAGCCGACGAAGGCGATGTCTTCGGGGATGCGGATGCCCATTTGCTTGAGGGCGATCATGCAGCCGACGGCGCAATTGTCGTTGGCTACGAAGACTGCGTCGGGCAGGGGCTGCATCTCCCGGATGCGGGCGGCGGCTTCGGCGCCGGCTTCCTGGCTGAGGTTGCCGACGATCACGTGGTCTTCCCGGTAGGGGATATGCTGGTCTGCGAGGGCCTGTTTATAGCCCTGGAGGCGATCGATATACACATTTCGTTTAGGGGTAGCTGTGATATACACGATGTTGCGCCGGCTCTGACTTATGAGATGGGTCGTCGCCTCATAGGCGGCCTTTTGGTTATTGATTACAATGCTGGTGCATTCCTTTTGTTCGGCGGTCCGGTCGAAGAAGACAAGGGGAACCTTTCTTTTTATAAAAGGGTCGAAGTGCTCCAGTGATTCGGTGTCGTAGGCGAGGGAGACGAGCAGTCCGTCGACGCGGTTGTTGAAAAGAGTGTTGGCGCCGGCCATCTCCTTTTCGACCGATTCGGAAGACTGGCTGATAATAAGATTATATCCTTCGCTGGTGGCGACGTTTTCTATGCCGGCAATGACGGAGGACATAAAATGGCTATTTATCCGGGGAATGATGACGCCGATAGTATTAGTGCGTTGCGTTCGTAAATTGCGGGCGAAATGGTTGGAGCGGTAGCCCATTTCCTGGGCGAGGTCGGCGATCTTCTTTTTTGTTTTCTTGCTGACGACCGGGTCGTCTTTTAGCGCCCTGCTGACGGTTGCGATCGAGATGTTCAGCTTCCGGGCAATGTCATAAATCGTTACTTCTTTGGAGTTGCTCATACAATCGTTTACGGGCCTATTTATAAGGCTAAAGATATATATTCTTACCCAATAAATTGTAATCGGTTTCATTTTGCCAGTTAGGGATATTGGTCTATACTTGTCGGATGGGGCGCAGCCCACATTTAAATATGAAGAAAAGAATGCTTTTTGGGGTGCTTCTGGCGGCTTTGCTGGCCGGCAAGACCGGGTTGGCTCAGATAAAAATGCCCAGGCTGGTTGCCGATGGGATGGTATTGCAACGGGACATGCCGCTTCGGATTTGGGGGTGGTCGGGTCCGGGGGAGAAGATTACGATCAAATTCGACGGGGAGACGGCTAGCGGCGAGGCGGATAGCAGGGGGAAGTGGGTCATAGAGCTGTCGCCGAAGAAGGCGGGCGGTCCTTACGCGATGGACATCAACGGCATCAATCATGTCTGGCTAAGGAATATCATGGTAGGTGACGTTTGGGTTTGTGTGGGGCAGTCGAAGATGGCGACGACCATGGGCCAGGTAAAAGAAAAATATGCGGACCTGATAGCCCGCAGCGAGAATACGGCGATCCGGCAGTTCAGTGCTCCGCTTCGTTATGATTCCAGCGGTCCCCGGGATAATGTTTCGGGAGGAAAATGGGAAGCGGCTGGTCCGGCGACCGTGTTGAATTTCCCCGCGCTGGCGTATCTCTTTGCGAAACAAATCAACGAGGGGTCTCGCGTACCGGTGGGTTTGATCCCTGTTGCCGAAGCCACGGAAGAGGCCTGGCTGAGCACCGATGGCTTACGGGCATTTCCGGACGCGCTTTACAACGGCATGATTGCTCCGCTGACGGATGCGACCATCAAGGGCGTGCTTTGGTATCAGGGAGAGGCGAATGTGTCAAGGACGGTGGAGTATGCAACTACTTTTCCTGCGCTGGTTAGCAATTGGCGTGCAAGATGGAAGCAGCCTGCTCTTCCCTTTCTATTAGTGCAGCTGGCGGGTAACGGAGAGGAGCAGGCGGCATTTCAGGAAGTGCAGCGGAAAATATTTATATCGGTCCCCAAAATGGGTCTGGCGGTGGCTTCGGATCCGGGTGAGCTGCAGGAGATCGGCAAACGGCTCTTTCTTGCGGCCGAGCACGTGGCGTATGGGAAGGGCAATATGATCTGGACGGGGCCGCTTTATCATTCGATAAAGATCAAGGGGGACAAGATACAGGTCAGCTTCACCGAAGTAGAGCGTGGGCTGATTGTGAAGGGCGGCGGTGAGCTGAAGGGATTCTCCATTGCGGGAGCGGACAATCGTTATGTCGCTGCAAAGGCGACCATCGAAGGAAAGAATGAGGTTGTCGTCTGGAGCGATGCCGTTCCGAATCCGGTTTCCGTTCGTTATGGCGATAACCAGCACGAGGCCAATCTTTACAACCGCGATATTCTCTTCAACGATGGTCTGCCTGCACCGTCTTTTACCGGGATGGCGAAGGGTCGTTGAGCAATCCCATGAATAAGATCGAGCCCGTTTGCTTCTCCGCGATGAAGTAAGCAAAGGGGTGATCGAACTTGATGATCTGCGGGGGGGCGGGCGCCGTAACCAGCGCGGTTATTCGGGCGGCCGTGACGGCAGCGGCTTCGGTGCCTTCTTCATTTACTTTTATATAGGTCTTGTGGATGACCTGCGAAATGTATGCCGGGACAGAGGGGGGATACATCCTGGTGAGGTCTGCGTCTTTGGTAAAGGCTATATTCATACCGATGGCCGACAGCTGGTCGTACATGTTTTCGATGCCATAGCGATATTCCCATTTAGGAAGGCTGATGGTGAGGCTGGTACTGTCGAGGTGTGAAAGCGCAGCGGTGATGCTTGTGCGGTCGAATGCTGCGGCGAAACTATTCAATGAAGCAGGCGTACCGTTGGGGAGGCGTACCGGCAGGGCCAGGTACATATTGAAGGCTTTGCCGGTGCCATAGGGCAGCTCGATGAGGTCGTAGGTCTGGGTATGATAGGCGCGTATCGTCATCTGCTGGTTCATAAAAGGAACGTTGACGGTACCGCCTTCGGTGCGATAAAAAATATCGTTGCGCGTATTTTCGGTTTTGAAGGTGTTTTTCCAGGCGCCGTTGAAATAGACCGCGTTGACGAGGAGCATCAGATCATATATCTCGAGCTTATCGATGATCGTAGGGATCTTATTATTGGTATGCTGGGTTACCCAGGAATTGATCGTGTTTACTGAAGAGGGCTGGGTGAAGTCGAGCGCCTGTACGACGGCCTGGAAATTATTGCGGATTGTATCCAGGAAGGTAGGGATGGGATTGGAGCTCTTGTTGTACCAGATCGAATTGGCGATGGCGAGCTGGACCTTGCTGTCTTCGTTCGGCATCTGCTCGATGAGGGCTTTGCTGACCGCATTGAGCTGGGCCGGTGTAATACCGTTGAGGGATAGGGTCTTGGTCATGGAATCCCTGGTAGCGCCGGCGGTACCGTTATAGACCATGCTCAGACAGGTATAGATGCTTAAGGGTGAAATCAGCTTGTTAGTTGTGGCGGGATCGTATTGCAATACCGACCGGAAGATTTTGAAGGCGAAGTCGTTGCCGGCTTCGAGGACGGGGCCGCTATTCGGGGGCAGGTCGAGCGGTTTGCTGATGGCCGGTGTGGGCGAGTCTTTGTGACAAGACGGTAAGGTCAGGACAAGGAAAAGCAGTAGGCAGGCTGAAACGAAGCCTGCACGCGGGTTTGCACGCATGTTGGTAGTTTTCAGCTTTGACAAGGATGTGCGGGGGAGCGTTGCACTGTGCTGTTCAAATAAAAAATGTAATCGGTTGCATTCGTGTCTACTTTTTGCCTACATTAGCTGAAAATCAGCGGTTGCAATATGAAAAAACTCCTTTTCTTTTCGATGCTTGCCGGGGGCTTTTGCGTTGGTGCGAAAGCTCAGAACGAGGCCTATTTAAATCCTTCTCTTTCCATCGATGTACGGGTCCAGGACCTGATCGGCCGGCTGAAGCCGGAGGAAAAAGTTTACCAGATGATGAACAGCACGCCTGCGATTCCGCGGCTGCATATTCCGGAATACGATTGGTGGAACGAAGCCCTGCATGGGGTAGCGCGTTCCGGTATCGCGACCATCTTCCCTCAGCCGATCGGTATGGCGGCCACATTCGACGATGGCCTGGTGCACCAGGTGGCGGACGCCATTTCGGACGAGGCGAGGGCGATGTACAATTCGGCCATTCAGAAGAACTACCGCCCGCAGTTTGGCGGCTTGACGTTCTGGACGCCGAACATCAATATCTTTCGCGATCCGCGTTGGGGACGTGGTCAGGAGACCTATGGGGAAGACCCTTATCTAACGGCTAAAATGGGAGTGGCGCTCGTGACGGGTTTGCAGGGGAACGATCCCAGATATTTAAAAGTCGCTGCCTGCGCAAAGCACTATGCCGTGCACAGTGGTCCGGAGCGGCTCCGGCATGAATTCGACGCCGAAGTATCGCCGAAGGATTTGTGGGAGACTTACCTGCCTGCCTTTCATGCGTTGGTCAACGCAAAGGTAGAGGCGGTGATGTGTGCGTATAACCGGACGAATGGGGAGGCTTGCTGCGGCAATACCTATTTATTGGAGGAAGTCTTGCGCAAACAGTGGGGATTTAAGGGACACGTGGTATCCGACTGTGATGCGATCGCCGATATCTACGACGGTCATAAGCTGGTCAGCAGCAAGACGGGGGCGGCCGCGCTTGCCTTACAACGCGGGGTCAATCTGAACTGTGGTGATACCTACCTGGGGCTTCTGGATGCGGTAAAGCAGGGGCTGGTGACGCAAAAGCAGATCGACAGCTCGCTGGCGGTGCTGCTGAGAACCCGGTTCAAGCTGGGGCTTTTCGACCCGGCGGGGTCCAATCCCTATGACCGTATACCCGTCTCCGTGATCAACAGTCCGGAGCACCGGGCGTTGGCGAAGAAGGCGGCGGAGAAGTCTATTGTGCTGTTGAAGAATAACGGCGTATTGCCGTTGGGCACTGGTTTGAAAAAATACTATGTCACGGGACCGAATGCGGCGGCAGTGGATGTGCTGATCGGAAATTATTATGGCGTCAACGATAAGCTGGTGACCATCCTGGAAGGACTGGCCGCGCAGGCGCAGCCGGGCAGCCAGATGACGTACCGGCAGGGTGTATTGCTCGATCGTCCCAATGTCAATCCGATCGACTGGGCTTCGGGTGAGGCGAAAGGAGCGGATGCGACGATTGCCGTGCTGGGTATTTCGGGGCTGCTGGAAGGGGAAGAAGGGGAGTCGCTGGCTTCGCCTTCTGCGGGGGACAGACTGGACTATAATATACCTGCTGCGCAGATCGATTATTTGCGGAAGCTGAAGAAGGACAATAAAAATCCGGTCATTGCGGTGATCACGGGGGGAAGCCCGATGAACCTGGCGGAAGTGCAGGAGCTGGCCGATGCGGTGCTGCTGGTTTGGTATCCCGGTGAGGAAGGAGGGAATGCGGTAGCGGACATCATCTTCGGGAAGGTGTCGCCTTCGGGAAAGTTGCCGGTGACCTTTCCAAAGAGCCTGGACCAGCTGCCGCCTTATGAGAATTATAATATGAAGGGCCGGACGTATCGGTATATGAAGGCGGAACCACTATATCCTTTTGGCTTTGGACTAAGCTATACTAGCTTTTCTTATAGCGGGCTGCAAGTATCTGCGGCTAAGATCAAGAAAAATGAGAATTTGAAAGTAGAAGTGACGCTGACGAATACGGGCAAGATGCAATCGGATGAAGTGGCTCAGCTTTATCTCACTCACGAAAATGGCGGAGAAGAGACGCCTTTATTTGCGCTAAAAGGATTTCAGCGTGTATCTTTGGCCGCAGGTGCGACGACCAGGGTCAGCTTTACGCTGACGCCGGAGCAGCTGGCGCTGATCGATGCGAAGGGAAATAATGTGGTGATGCCGGGAAAGATCAAGATCAGCGTTGCCGGGTCATTACCCACGTCCCGCAGCGAGGAGCTGGGGGCGGCGAAAGGAGTAACGGCCGAGGTGGAGATTCTCGCAAAATAACCTATACTCGATATGAAAGGACCCTATTTAATGGAAGAGACAATGCGCTGGTATGGACCCAATGATCCGGTAAGCCTGTGGGATATCCGGCAGGCGGGGTGTACCGGTGTGGTAACGGCGCTGCATCATGTTCCGGTCGGAGAAATTTGGTCGGAGGAAGAAATCGTAAAGAGACGGAAGGAAGTCGAAGCGGCCGGCATGCGCTGGACGGTCATCGAGAGTCTGCCGGTACACGAGGACATCAAGAAGCAGACCGGGAATTATCAGCAATATATTCAGAATTATAAGGAGAGCCTTCGGAATGTGGCGAAGGCGGGGCTGGAGGTAGTGACGTATAACTTTATGCCGATCCTGGACTGGATGAGAACGGATATCGCTTACGAGATGCCGGACCGGAGCAGGGCGCTGCGTTTCGAAAAGGCGGCCTTTATCGCATTCGATCTGTTTTTGCTGAAGAGACCTGGCGCGGAGAAGGACTATACGGCGGAGGAGATCGAGAAGGCCAGGGTCCGGCTGAGTACGATGACCGAGACGGAGAAAGAAACGCTGTATCGAAATACGCTGCTGGGGCTGCCGGGAAGCGAGGAACGATTTACCGAAGAGCAGATCTTAAAAGCGCTGAAGACTTATGAGGGGATCGACTCGGCTAAGCTGAAGCAGCACCTGTTTTACTTTTTGCAGCAAGTGGTTCCTGTGGCGGAGGAAGTGGGATTGAAGATGGCGATCCATCCGGACGATCCTCCCTATCCGATTCTTGGCTTGCCGCGTATCGTCAGCACGGAGAAGGATGCGAAAGAGCTGATCGACTGTGCGCCTTCGCCGGCCAATGGGATTTGTTTCTGCACGGGTTCTTATGGGGTCCGGGCGGACAATGACCTGCCGGGGATGGTAAAGCGGCTGGGAGACCATATTCATTTTATCCATTTGCGCAGCACTTCGAGAGATGCAGAGGGGAATTTTTATGAGGCGGATCATTTAACAGGGGACGTGGATATGGTGGCGGTGATACGGGAGATCCTGGATGTGCAGAAACGTCGGGGGCTATCGCTGCCGATGCGGCCGGACCATGGGCACCAGATGCTGGACGATTTGAAGAAGACGACCTATCCGGGGTACAGCGCCATTGGGCGGCTGCGGGGCCTGGCCGAGCTGAGAGGGGTACAGTGGGGGGTGGCGTCGCAAATATAGAGGGGTAATATATGGGTAGGCGGGCAATGCATAAGTCGTTATATTGCACCCTACACAAAAATACCCCGACATGAGAAGATACTTTATGAGCTTGCTGCTGTTACTGGCGGCCAGCAGCATATATGCCCAGCGGCCGGCCTATGGCGGCAAGCTGAAGCCGGAGCAGGCGAACATGGATATCCGGCATTATACGATCGACCTGGCCCTGGACATACCGGGTCAGCGTGTGGCGGGCAATACCGTCGTCGATATGCGGTTGAAAGAGCAGGCTTCGGCGCTGCTGCTCGACCTGATGGATTCTTTTAAGGTTTCTGCGGTTACCGTAAATGGGAAGTCTTCGACTTTTACCCACAATAATCATGAACTAAGAATTACCGGCAGCTTTCCGGCCGGACCTGCGAAGGTGAAGGTGGTATATTCGGGCAAGCCGATGATCGCCAAGCGTCCACCGTGGGACGATGGCTTTACGTTTACCAAGGACTCTACGGGTCACCCCTGGGTGGCGGTAACTGCGGAAGGTACCGGAGGGAAGATCTATTTTCCGGCCAAGGACCATCCTTCGGACGAGCCGGATGAGGGCGTAGACCTGATCATTACCGTGCCCAAGGGGCTGGTGGTGGCGGGTCCGGGTCTGTTGCTGCCGGTCAAAAACAGCGGCGATAAATCCAGCTATCACTGGAAGACGGCCTATCCCATCAACAACTACAGCGTCGTTTTCAATGTGGGCGACTATACCGTGGTCACGCGGGACTTTACCACGGTGGCCGGTCGCAAGGTGCCCATGCAGTTCTATGTGCTGAAGGAGCATGCCGATAAGGCGCCGCACCTGCTGGACATGATGGCGCATGCAACGGAAATCAAGGAGAAATACTTCGGGGAATATCCCTGGGCGAAGGAGAAGATCGGCATCGTCGAGACGCCCCATCTCGGTATGGAGCACCAGTCGATGAATGCCTATGGGAATAAATTCAAATACACGCAGGTCGGCGGTCAGGATTTCGACTGGCTGATGAACCACGAGTTCGGACACGAATGGTGGGGGAATAAGGTGACGGCGGGAGACTGGGCGGACTATTGGATTCACGAGGGCATCGGTTCTTATGGGGACGCTTTGTATACGCGGGATATGGAAGGAGAAGCGGCCTATGAGAAGATCTTTCAGAAGAGCGCTCCGCGGATCAAAAATGACAAGCCGGTGGTGTTAGGAAAGGATATTACGGAAGACGAAGCGTATCATCCGGATATCTATCCGAAGGGTGCATTCTTTATGCATACGCTGCGGTATGTGATTGGGGATGAAGTCTTTTTCCCGACGCTCAAGCACCTGTCCACAGACAGCGCTACGACCTATACCCATACGACCAATACGTCGGATGTAGAGAAGCTTTTCAGCAAGGCGTCGGGGACGGATCTTTCGCCCTTGTTCCATTTGTTTCTGTATACGACGAACAAGCTGGAGATCGATATCAAACAGCAAGACGCGACCCATTGGCTGGTCCGGTTTGGGAATATTGATATGCCGCTGCCGTTGGATATTACGACCGACGGGGGGACGAAACGGGAGACCGTGGATAAGAAAGGGGTAGTGGTCGTCAGTGAGAAGATGCCGCTGGTGGATACGCGCGTCATGTACCTGAAGAAAGTCATTTACGAATAAATACATAATAGTCATGTTTGATAAGAGTACGTATATCGCGCGCCGGAAGCGGCTGAAAGAGCAGGTTGGAAAAGGATTGATACTTCTGCTGGGGAATGAGGACAGTCCCATGAACTACCGGGATAATGTCTTTCCTTTCCGGCAGGACAGCAGCTTTCTTTACTTCTTTGGCCTGGACAAGCCGGGGCTGATCGGCGTGATCGATATCGACGATGACAAGGAAGCGCTTTATGGAAGGGACCTGACCATGGACGAGATCGTCTGGATGGGGCCGCAGCCATCGTTTGCGGAGCAGGCGGCGACGGTGGGTATCACCGACACGCGACGGATCGATGCGTTTGTTCATGATCTGGCTGGAGTAAAAGGCATCGGCAAGAAAATACACTATCTGCCGCCTTACCGGCCCGAGAGTATCCTGAAGCTGAGCGGCTGGTTGAATATGGCTCCCGGCGCGGTGAAAGAGCATGCGTCCGTGCCGCTGATCAAGGCCATCGTGGCGCAGCGAAGCATCAAGACGGCCGAGGAAATCGTACAGATCGAGGAAGCGGTGAATGTGACGGCGGAGATGCACCTGGCGGCAATTGTCGGTGCCCGTGACGGAATGACTGAAGCGCAGCTGGCCGGGGGACTGCAAGGGATTGCCATCCGCGGCGGCGGGAACCTGGCCTTCCCGACCATCCTGACGGTCAACGGTCAGGTATTGCACAATCACTATGGGCCTACCGTCATGAAGGAAGGGCGGTTAGCCATCTGCGATAGCGGTGCGGAAAATGCGATGCACTATGCGGGTGATATGACGAGGACGTTTCCTGTCGGGAAAAAGTTTTCTTCTCTACAAAGAGAAATGTATGATATAGTGCTGGGGTCTCAGCAGGCTGCGGTGGATGCGTTGAAGCCGGGGATTCTCTTCCGGGACGTGCATGCGCTGGCGTGTGAGAAGCTGGTGGAGGGTCTGAAGGCAGCGGGTGTGATGAAAGGTGACCCCAAAGAGGCTGTGGCGGCGGGTGCGCATACGGCTGTTTTTCAGTGTGGGCTGGGGCATATGATGGGGTTGGACGTGCACGATATGGAGGACCTGGGAGAGGAGTACGTAGGTTATACGGACACGCTGAAGAAGAGCAAGGAATTCGGCTGGAAGTCTCTGCGGCTGGCCCGCGAGCTGGAACCCGGATTTGTAGTGACGATCGAGCCGGGGCTTTACTTTATTCCTGAGCTGATGGATCAATACCGGGCAGAGAAGAAGTATCTGGACTTCATCAACTACGATAAATTGGATGCGTTGCGCGGGTTTGGCGGTATACGCATCGAGGAAGACTTGCTGATTACATCCGAGGGCAGCCGTTTGCTGGGCAAGCCGCTGGCGAAGACGGCTAGCGAGATCGAGGCGTTGAGAAGTTAATGTTTTTATTTGCCCACTGAATAAAGTATTTCATATTCTGGATATCCATGTGTCCCCCGTCGTGCTGACGCCAGGCTAGCTGTCCATCGAGCAGGCCAGTGTTGACGGGGGGCATTGTTTCTTTCTGATAGTCGTTAGAGACACCGAGGTCTTTTGCGCCAAGCAGCTTGAAGACGGGGCCGGCGGCGATCACCGCCATGTAGCTGCCTTGCTGGTCGAGCCATTTGGCGTCGCCTTTTTCGGGGACGCCGTAGCTGATGAAGGTGAGGCGCGGCGCGCAGAGGGCGATTAGCTCGTGCGCGTCGACGGGGATATCGTTTGCGGTCTTTGCGCCGAAGGTGGCGTCGGACGCGCCATATTTTATAAAATTTCCAGCCATCCAATAATATTCACCGCCGGTAAGGCTTTCGACGGCTTCACCAAAGTTGCGACGGTGCAGCTTTGCACCGCCTTCACCGGAAGAGCCGATGAGACCCATGGCGAAGCGGGGTTCGAAGGCGAGCGTAACCAGGGCAGCCTTGCCGTAGCGGGATACGCCTTCTATTCCGACGTGTTTCGCGTCGACGTTCGGTTCATTTTTTTCCATGTAATCGAGGGCTCTAGCGGCGCCCCAGGCCCAGGCGCGAAGAGCGCCCCAGTCGTCCGGTTTACGGGGTTGTCCTTTATTTACCAGACCGATAATGCCTTTTGTAAGACCGGCGCCGTTGTCGGCCTGGATGCTTGCGGGGTCGAGCAGGGCGTATCCCCAGCCGGCTTCGATGAGCTGCTTGGCCGATGGGGTATCGGTGACGTTGCGGGGGGCGGGAGGCACCGGGTTGGTGGTGCGGGCGAACATAATCAGGACGGGGACCGGTCCTTTCGGATTGGCTGGCAGGACGAGGGTCATGCTGATATTGACGTCGATGGCGGAGTAGTCGGAGTTGTCTACGTGGCCGGTCAGCTGTTTGGCCACGACGGGAGGAAGGTTTTGCAGACCCTGGTCGATAGGTTTAGCCGTCCAGGTTACCTTGGGTGTTCGTTTCGGTACGCGGCCATATACTTCGCGTTCGAAATCTTCGACGATCTCGGGGCGGCGTTGCTTCCACCAAAGGCTGGCGGATGTTACGACTTTCCCATTTTTTAAGGTGAGGACGTTTGGAAGATTCGGGTATGGGTTGGCGAGAGATTCGTCGTAGTTGGCGTGGTTGGGGGCTTTTTCGTCACCGCTGGGGCCGGGCCGGAGGGCTTTTATGCCGAGCTGGCGCATCATGTCTTCGTGGTCCTGTTCGGCGGTAAAGGTTACCGGAGGTTGCTGGCTTCTGACGGCTGATGCTATCAGGAGGGTGGCGAGGAGGAGCGAGAATTTCATATAATATCTTTTTGCAATCGGTTGCAAAAAGGTAGGATGATTTGGCGGATTCTCCAAAAATGTTTGTTAGGAGCTGGTCCTGGGGCGGGCTCCGGGGAAGTGCCGGAAGCGATAAATAAAGCTCAGCAGGAGGATACGGCCGGGCATATTGGCCTGACGGGTTTCGATGTAATTGAGGCCTTGCGTCTGGGTATAGTTGCTGACGGTATTGAGGATGCCAAAGGCGGAAAAACGAATCTGGGCGCTGCGGTCTCGCAGGAAATCTTTGTAGACGCTAGCATTCCAGAGCGAGATGGCTTTGGAGGGGAGGGCGCCCTGGCTGCCCGTGACCGAGATATTATAATTGGACGCCAGGGTAATGGCTCCGGGCAGCTCGTAGGAAGCGTCGATCGAATAGTTCTGCTGCCAGAGCTTAGTATTCTGGTTGGCGTAGATCGAATAAAGCGAGCCTGTATAATCGACGCTGGCGTTGGCTTCTATAAAAAGCTTCTCCACGGGATGGAAGTTCAGCTTCAGGTTCGAGCCCCAGCCTACGCCGGTGGTGACGTTCTCTTCTCCGTTCACCCTGCTGACGTCGCGGCCGTAGCGGATGTGCATCCCGAAGCTGCTATTGCCTTTGCGCTGGTCTCCGAGGGGGAATCCATAGGTTATATTGGAGCTGACGTGCCATACACCGTCGACGTTGATATACTGTATTTGCTGGATACCGCCGGCCAGGACGGTGGTGGCGGGAGTGATCTGGTGCTGCGCGACGTCGCCTTGCACGCCTATCTGCAGGTTGCGGAAGCTACGGCTGTTGAAGCCGGTATAGTTGGCGCTGAAAGTGTGGGTCAGCTGCTGCAGGAGGTCGGGGTTGCCGATACGAACGAGGAAAGGGTTCGTGAGATCGGGGAGGGGCTGCAATTGTTGTATGGTGGGGCTCACGGTGTTGGCCGTGTATTGGATATTGACGGTCGTACCCTTTTTGGGTGTATAGATCAGGGAGGCGCGGGGATACCAGTTGAGCTGGTGCTGTTTGATGTCGGTATTAGCCGTCAGGTTATGATCGTCCAGATCGCTGACCTGGAAGGTGAGGCCTAGCTGGTAGCGGTACTTGCCGTCGGTGGCGTTGTAGCCGGTGCTGAAACGGTGGATCGTATTATAATTGATGAAGTGGTTGGTGGTGAGAGAATCGGGGATGTCGTACTTGCCTGAGGCGCTGTCGTAGTCATAGGACTGCTTATCCGACTTACTGATCGAATGATTCAGCCGGTAGGTAAAGTCGAGGAGGTGTCCGGGTTTTATCGGTTCGGTATACGAGATGGAAGCGCTGTAGCTGTCGGCATTGGACTGCTGGTCGGAGACCAGGTTCGTCTCCTTGCGTTGGAGCGTGTTGCCGGTGCTATCGAAGTAATTGACGAGCGAATAGAGCGTAGAAGGCTGGTCCTGGTGGTCGTGGGATTGGGTCAGGCTGAGGAAGAGGGTGCGGCCCGGCAGTCTCCAGCGGCGGCGGAAGTTGAGATTATTATTGATATTATAACCGTCGGAATGATTGCTGTTGTTTGTGTGCCCCTGGTTGCTGGTCCATGCGGGTCCGTTCTTTTGTGTTTGGATGCCGACGGTATCCTGGGCGTCGCTGCTGGAAGTCTGCGGGGTATAAACCGAGCGGAGATTGATCACCGAGAAACTATCGATATTGTATTCGAGGAAGGCGTTTGCGTGGTAGGATTGATTTTTGGATTTGGAATTGCTGAAGCGATTCTCATAAAGTGAGGAATCGGTCAGGAGGGTCTTGCGCTGGGTCGCGGTTTGCAGCTCTGTGCGGACGCCGTTGGTGCCTGCATTCAGGGTTAGGTTCAGCTTGCTGCTTTTATCGGTTTTGAAATTCAGCTGCGCGTCGTTGAAAGTTTGGAGGCCGCCGGAACCGGGGCCGTTCTTGTTGTCTTTACCGGTGAACTGATTGTTCATGTTGTTCAGATTGGCCGTTCCGAAGATCCAATTGGAGCCGAGGCTGGTGGCGGTGCCGCCTGCGGAGTAGCTGCTGGTCACTCCACCCTTGCCGTCTCCGCCGCCCGAGCCGGTGCCGGCGTAGGCTCTGCCGAAATACCCTTTTTTCCGGTCCTTCTTCAACTTTATATTGAGCGTCCTGGAGCCGGTGGGCTCACGTACGCCGGTGAGCCGGGCGCGTTCGCTTTGGGAATCGAAGGCTTCGATCTGGTCGACGATATCGGCGGGGAGGTTTTGGGTGGCGGTGCGGGGGTCGTTCAGGAAAAACTCTTTTCCGTCCAGGTAAATCTTGTCGACTTTTTGGCCCTGCATGGTAACGTTTCCATTTTTGTCGATATCGATACCCGGGAGCTTGCGGAGCAGATCCTCTACCGTCGCGTTGGGGCGGGTGGGATAGGCGCCGGCGTTAAAGGCGATCGTGTCGTTCTTGACGATGGCGGGCGGGATGGCGGCGTGGACTACTACCTCCATCAGGGCGCTGGCGGAATGTTTCAGGTCGATGGCAAATGTTTTAGCGGCTGCGGTGGTATCGAGCTGGAAGCGGAGGACGTCGGTGGCATAGCCGAGATAAGTGGTTACCAGCTGATAGGAGCCGGGGGTAAGATTGGTGAAGACGAATTCTTTTTTGGTGCTGCGGATCCGTCTTTGAACGGTGGAGTCGGGCAGGTGTATCAACGTAATAGTCGCGTCTTCTAGAGGTTGTCTTGTGAGGCTATCCCTTACGATACCGCGGATAGAGGAAGCCGGAGATTGGGCTAATGCGACCAGAGAAAAAAGGGTAATGGTTAAGAAGAATGCTATTTTTTTATACATAGGAGATTGGGGTAAAGATAAACAGCGCGGGCTGTCGAACCAATAAAATAGTGTTGATCGGATGAAGGGCTAGATTTCTTTGGAAAGAAGGGAATAGTCTTCGGGCAGGTCGATGTCGCGGAGGATATGATCGGTGGGCATGGAAATATTGAACTGGTGGGCGGGATTGCGCTGGACAATCGCTTTGCAGCCTTCTTTCTCCGGGTGCCGGAGGATATCGTCACGAAGGGAGCGGGGGAAGATGACCGGGTTGCCTTTTTGTCCCTGGTATTCGGGGAGGCCGATGCAGCGGTCGTCCTTTTCGTATTGGGCTTCCCAGGCAGCCTTTAATAACCGGTATTCTTCTGTGGTGATCCGGACCATATCGGCAAGGCCGATCAGGTAGCCGCTGCCGCTGGCGGCTCCAACCCCGGCCTGAATAGAGCTGGTCATGCCTTCCCCGAAGAGGGGATTATGGATGAGCTTGACCGGCAGGTGGCCGACTGCGGCTGCAATGGCTTCCGCCTGGTGTCCTGTGACGAGGATGACCTCTTCGAAACCGGCGGCAAGCAGCCGTTCGGCGGTGATGGTCACTAAGGGTTTTCCCTGCCAGGGGAGCAATAGCTTGTTGGCGTTTCCCATTCGACGGGAGCTGCCGGCAGCCAAAAGTATGACGCTTAGCATGAGGGAAGTTACTGAAATTGAGGACAATCTTGTAGCTTTGGGAAAACCTCATATGAAAATACGCCCTGTAACCACCTTGTTTCTAGTCGCTCTTTCCTTTTCTCTACAACTGGCCGCTCAGCCTTTAGTACAGCCAGCTGCGCCAGCCAGGCAGCCTCCTCCTTTCTGGAATGAAATTGCCGAATTCAAACACAAAGACAGTCTTCAGCATCCGCCGGCGGGCGCTATTCTTTTCGTCGGGAGCTCGTCCTTCCGGAAGTGGACGAATGTACAGGAAAGCTTTCCTGGCTATCCGATTATCAACCGGGGCTTTGGCGGCTCGACCTTCGAAGACGTCATCCGTTATGCAAAGGATATCATCTATCCCTATCATCCCAAACAGGTAGTCATTTATTGTGGAGACAACGACCTTGCTTCTTCCGATAAGATGACGGCCAGGAAGGTCTACAAAAGGTTTATAAAGCTCTATGATCTTATTCGTAAGCACCTGCATAATGTAGACATTCTGTATGTTTCGATAAAACCCAGTCCGAGCCGGGAGAAGCTGATGCCGCAAATGGAAGAGGCCAACGATCTGATTCGGGACTTTACTGCAAGCAGGAGTCATGCAAGCTTTGTCGACGTCTATCATCTGATGCTCAATGCTCAGGGAAAACCGATAGAAGATTTATTCGTGGGGGACAAGCTGCACATGAACGAGAAGGGGTATAAAATCTGGCAGAAAGCGATCGCTCCTTATCTGGATAAATAGTGGAGAATCTTCGCCGGTGTTAAGTAATTGTAATTTCTGCTTCCGACCCTAACATGGTACCTGAGATCCAAATTAATTTGCGGATTAATTAGGCAGGCAGCTAACACCATGTCTCTACGAAAAAAGATACTTTTCATCATAGGATCACCGAACCAGGCTAGTCAGATGCACCAAATCGCATCATTACTACCTGAGTATGATTGTTTCTTCAGCCAGCTCTACAGCAAGCATCCCGTCGTCCGTCTGGCTTTGCGCATGGGTTTGCTCGATACCACTATTTTAGGGGGAGAATTCAAACGAAAGGGAGATGCCTATCTCGAGAAACATCGTTTGAGAAATGATTATGCGCGAAGCATATATGGTAACTCTTATGACCTGGTGGTATTGTGTTCCGATTTGCTGGTGACCCAGGAGCTGCGGTCGATGAAGACGATCTGGGTGCAGGAGGGAATGACGGACCCCATTACGCCGTGGGGGAAATTTACCCATAGCCTGGGTCTGCCGGGCTATTTCGCTAAGAATACGGCTTTTAACGGCTGCAGCGATATCTGCGATATCTACTGCTCGGCGTCTGATGGGTACCGTGAGCAGTTCAGCCAGAGAGGAACGGATGAGTCCAAGATCCTCGTTACGGGTATTCCCAATTATGACAACGCTGCGACTTTTCTAAAGAATGATTTTCCTCACCGGGATTATGTGATGGTGGCGACTTCGGATATCCGGGAGTGCTTCAATAAGGAAGACCGGCCGGCCTTTGTCCGCCGGTGCGTAGAGATTGCCGGGAGCAGGCAGCTGATCTTCAAGCTGCATCCCAACGAGAAGAAGGAGCGGGCCATTGCCGAGATTCGGGAAGGCGCGTCCAATGCCCTGATCTATACGGAAGGAAATACGGAACATATGATCGCCAACTGTACCGAGCTGATCACGCAGTATTCTACTGTGGTCTATATCGGTATTGCGTTGGGAAAAAAGGTGCATTCTTTTTTCGACGTAGAGCAGCTGAAGAGGCTGGCTCCTATTCAGAACGGTGGAACCTCGGCTGCTGTGATTGCGGGTCTGTGCCGCCGGTACGTTGAATTCAAGGGGAAGAAAGAAGACTTCCTGCGGATAATGCGAACTGCTGCCAATACTATAATGAGATTACATGAACGATCAGACAATCATTACCATTATTCAGACCAGGAGGGGGTCTTCCCGTCTGCCTGATAAAGTGCTGATGCCTTTGCAGGGCAAGCCGCTTTTTGTAAGGCAGGCGGAGAGGGTACGGGCTTCCAGGCTGCACGGCCGGGTCGTTATTGCAACGACTACGGATGCTAGCGATGATGCGATCGAGGAAGCCTGCTTTCAGGAAGGGCTGGATTGCTTCAGGGGGCATCCGCAGGATTTGCTGGACCGTCACTACCAGGCGGCCCTGCGTTATCCGGCTGGAACGGTGATCAAGATTCCGAGCGACTGTCCGCTGATCGATACTGCGAGTATCGACCAGGTGATCGGCTATTACCTGGAGCATATTGGGGAGTTCGATTTTGTAAGCAACCTTCACCCGGCGACCTGGCCGGATGGCAATGACGTGGAGATCATGACTTTCGCCGCGCTGGAGCGGGCCTGGCGGGAAGCCAGCCGGCCGTTGGAGCGGGAGCATACGACGCCCTATATCTGGGAGAATCCATCCCTGTTCAGGGTTGGGAATGTGGTGATGAATGGGGGGAAGGATTATTCGATGACCCATCGGTTTACCATCGACTATGCGGAAGACTATCAATTTATCAAGGCAGTCTATGACGAATTGTATCCGGCGAATCCTTTATTCGGAGTATTGGAAATTCTGGACCTGCTGGAACGTCGGCCTGATCTTTATACGATCAATGCGGAAATGGCCGGTGTCAACTGGTACAGGCTGCACCTGGATGAGCTGAAGACGGTGACGGCGGACCAAACCAAATTAATTTAACGAACTATGAATAAAGTGCAATTGGAGAACTATCGATCGATGGCCCTGCGGGTCCGCGAGCATATTGTCCGCATGTCCCAGGGCGGGGGTTGCTTTATCGGGGCTTCGCTGTCTTGTGTGGAGCTGATGGTGTATACCTATGGGGAAGTAATCCGGAAAGATCGCGCCGGTTTGGACCGGGATTATCTTTTCCTGTCCAAGGGGCACGACGTGCCGGCGCTTTACGGGACGCTGGTGGAAACTGGCGTGCTGGAAGCCTCGCGGCTGGGGAATCATTTGTCCACTAACGACAGCATCTACTGGCACCCGAACCGGAACATACCGGGAGTAGAATTTCATTCCGGCTCGCTGGGGCATTTGCCGTCGGTAGCGGCGGGTGTTGCATTGGATTGTAAGCTGAGGGGAGGGGATAATCGCGTCGTCGTTATTACAGGTGATGGAGAGCTGAATGAGGGCAGCGTCTGGGAGACGATCCTGGTGGCCAATGCGTATAAGCTGGACAATTTAGTTATCGTGGTAGACCGAAACCAGTTCCAGGCGAATATTCGTACCGAGGAGTTGGTGCCGCTGGAACCGTTGGAGGACAAGTTTATAGCCTTTGGCTGTGCCGTGCGTCGTGTCGATGGGCATGACTTTATGCAGCTGGAATGGGCTTACGGGGAATTGTCCGCGGAGGGGAAGGTCGGCGTTATCATCGCCGATACGGTTCGGGGCAGAGGATTGCCCAGCATCGAAGCCAGGGCGGATCGCTGGTTCTGCGCTTTCTCGGAAGCGGAGGTCGGGCAGCTGCTGGAAGAGCTCCACGGGAATGTAAAAGCATTGATCGAATCAGAAACACTAGTTGTAAGATGACATACGAAGAGTTATTGACGGAAACGGCATTGAACGATGAGCGCTACATCGTCATGACGGCGGAGAACCGGGCGCTGGTCCGGAATATGCCCAGGACATTGGGCGAGCGGTTTGTCGACACGGGTATTACGGAACAGACCATGGTCGGCATGGCCGCCGGGCTGGCGCTGCGGGGGAGGATTCCCGTTATCCATGCGCTGGCGCCTTTTCTGACGATGCGGGCGTTCGAGTTTATCCGTACGGACGTGGGTATTGCGAACCTTCCGGTGAAGCTCAGCGGTTATATCCCGGGGTTTCTCTCGGATGGGAATGGTCCGACGCATCAATCGATAGAAGACGTATCGATCCTTCGCGGCATACCGGGAATGGAAGTTTACTGTCCTGCCGATGAGGACGACCTGGTGAAGATGCTGCCGGCGGTATGGGCTTCTCCGGCTCCTGCCTATGTGCGGATCAATCATAAGAAGGGGGCGTATACGCACGCACCTTATGTGACTGGGAAGGCCGAGGTCATTGCCGAAGGCAGCGATATAACCTTGCTGGTATATGGATTTCTGTTCGATAATGCCCTGGCTGCGCGGGAGCTGCTGGAAAAGCAGGGGCTATCGGTAGGGTTGATCAATATGCGGAGCTTGAAGCCGGTGGATGCCGAGGCTATTCTGCGGGCGGCTTCGGCGTCGAAGCGGCTGGTTACGATCGAGGATCACCTGAAGACGGGCGGCCTTTATTCGATCGTGGCCGAAGTGCTGCTGCAGCACCGGCTGACGGCGGATGTGCAATCGCTGTCGCTGGAAGAACGGTGGTTTAAACCGGGTCTGTTGAACCAGGTATTGGAAACGGAAGGCTTTACTCCGGAGAAAATGAAGAATAAAATAATGACATATGCCCAATAAGGTTGCTTTTAACGAAGACTATCCTGTAATAGCGGAGTCGAATAAATTATATGAGCGTGCTCAGCCCATTATGACACCGGTGACGCAGACCCTGGCCAAGGGGCCTGGTCAGTATGTGAATGGAGTTGCCCCGAAGTATTTGAAGAAGGGAAAAGGCTCGCGCGTGTGGGACATAGACGGGAACGAATTTATCGACTACAATATGGCGATCGGCCCTTTGTCG
This sequence comes from Bacteroidota bacterium, assembly GCA_018267545.1. Lineage (GTDB taxonomy): Bacteria > Bacteroidota > Bacteroidia > Chitinophagales > Chitinophagaceae > Puia. The sequence continues at coordinate 58,205 of JAFDYG010000452.1, read as the reverse complement.
CTGGGCTATGCGTATCCCCGTGTGGATGCGGCGATCATCGAGCAGCTGAAGGACGGGATTACGTTCTCCATGATGCACGAGCTCGAGGTTGTTTTAGCCGAGCTGATCCACAAGGTTATCCCGAATGCCGAAGCCATCCGTATCAGCAAGACGGGGGCGGACGTGACCAGCGCCGCGGTGCGGGTGGCACGGGCGTTTACGGGTCGCAGCAAGGTTTTGTGCTGCGGCTATCATGGCTGGCACGACTGGTATATCGGTGTTACGAGCCGTAATGCGGGTATTCCTGCTGCGGTGAAAGACCTGAGCGCCACCTTCGAATACAACGACATCCATTCCGTCAAGGACGCGCTGGATGAGGACGTGGCCTGTGTGATCCTGGAGCCCTTCGTATTCGAGGCGCCGAAGAACGACTTTCTAAAAGAGCTGAAGGAAGTGTGCGCGGCGAACGGTACCCTGCTCATCTTCGACGAGATGTGGACGGGTTTCCGTATTGCGGTCGGCGGGGCGCAGGAATATTTTGGGGTAACGCCGGACCTGGCTTGTTATTCGAAGGCTTTTGCCAACGGCATGCCGATCTCCCTGCTCACGGGACGCAGGGACGTATTGTCCTTATTCCAGGAAGAAGTATTCTTCTTTACGACTTTTGGCGGGGAGGCGCTGTCTCTGGCGGCGGCTGTGGCGACCATCCACGAAATGATCGAGAAGGACGTGCCGGCCTACCTGGCGGACAAGGGGAAGAAGCTGAAGGACGGTTACAATGCGCTTGCGATAGAGCTCGATATCGACGGCTATACGCGTTGTACGGGTTATGACTGCCGTTCGCTGGTCAGCTTCGACGCCAGCGCCGGCAGCCCGCTCGAGCTGAAGTCCTATGTGCAGCAGGAGCTGATCAAGCGCGGGATTCTTTGGTCGGGCTTTCACAACATGAGCTTTAGCCATACCGATGAGGACGTGGCCTATACGCTGGAAGCTTACCGGGAAGTGCTGGGGCTGTTGAAAGAGGCGGTAGGGGCAGGAGATGTATCGGCCCGGCTAAAGGGTAAGCCCGTGGAAGCAGTGTTCCGCAAGGTGAGCAACTTTAATATGAAACCAGCATCGAAAGCATAATGGATATTTTTTCTTTAGAAGGCAAGGTGGCGATCGTCACGGGCGCTTGTGGCCTTTTGGGTACCCGGCACTGTGAGGCGCTGGCGGCGGCGGGAGCGAAGGTCGTGGCGGCGGATTTGAATGAGTCTTTAGGGGTGAAGGTGGTGGAGGGGCTTGCGGGTTCAGGCCATCTGGCTATAGGGCTGGATGTGACTAGCACGGCTTCGTTGGCTATGGCCCGGGATCGGATTTTGGCGGCTTATGGCCGGATCGATATATTGGTCAACAATGCGGCGATCAACGATATGTTCGAGAATCCGCTGCTGGCGGGTCAGCAGTCTATGTTCGAAAACTATCCGCTGGAGATGTGGGACCGGTCCTGGAAAGTGAACGTAAGCGGAGTCTTTCTCTGCTCACAGATATTGGGTGGAGTGATGGCTGAAAGGGGAGGCGGCAGTATCATCAATATTGCGTCTACCTATGGAGTTGTTGCTCCCGATCAAAGCATCTATAAAAATGAAGCCGGAGAACAGACCTTTTATAAATCCCCGGCCTATCCGGTGACCAAGTCGGCCGTGATTGGCTTTACGAAGTTCCTGGCTGCGTATTGGGGGAAGAAGAATGTAAGAGTGAATGCGTTGTCACCGGGAGGAGTAGAGAATGGACAGGATACTTTCTTTATGTCCAGCTATTCGAAGAAAACATTGCTGGGCAGGATGGCGGAACCTACGGACTATCAGGGGGCGATCGTTTTTCTGGCCAGTGATGCATCGGCATACATGACGGGCGCGAATTTGATTGTAGATGGAGGGTGGACTGCGATTTAAATAATTCTGAATGGATAACAAACAATATAGCCAACGGGCTGCGAAGATTAAAATTTTATTGACGGACGTGGATGGAGTTTTGACGGACAACGGCGTCTTCTATGGAGAAAGTGGGGAAGTGCTGAAGCGTTTTTCTATTCGTGACGGAATGGGAGTCGAGCGGCTGAGGAAGCTGGCAGGTGTGGATACGGGTATCGTTACGGGAGAATTGTCGCCTTCGGTAGCCCGTCGGGCGGAGAAGCTTCAAATCACAGAATTGCATCTGGGAATCAAGGATAAGCTGGGCCGGTTGCGTGAGCTGATGGAAAGGAGGGGAATCGGCTGGGATGAGATCGCCTATATCGGGGATGACGTCAACGACCTCGAGGTGCTGGAGAAGGTGGGGCTTAGCGCCTGTCCTTCCGATGCAATGGCGGCGGTAAGCGCGATAGTGCATTATCGCTGCGTGGAGAAGGGTGGATATGGGGCTTTTCGGGAATTCGCGGAATGGATTATAACACTCAAAAAATAAAAACTATGAATACGCCTAAATCGTTCCAGGTGAGCGCAAAAAGAACTATCGGCGTTGGGCATTCCGTTTACGTTATCGCCGAGATCGGCATTAATCACAACGGTTCGCTCGATATTGCCAAAAAGCTGATCGATGAAGCCGTACAGGCTGGCTGCGATGCCGTTAAATTTCAAAAACGGACGCCGGAGCTTTGTACGCCGAAAGACCAATGGCATCTGGAAAGGGATACTCCCTGGGGCCGGATGACCTATATCAACTACCGGCACATGGTCGAGCTGGGTTTCGACGAATATTCCGAGATCGATGCTTATTGTAAGGAAAAGGGTATCGACTGGTTCGTATCCTGCTGGGACGAGGAGTCGGTGGATTTTATGGAACAGTTCAATCCGGGTGTATACAAGTTTGCTTCTGCTTCGCTGACCGATCATGCGTTGATCGAAAAGGTCAAGCTTACGGGCAAGCCCTATATCTTGTCGACGGGCATGTCGACCATGGATGAAATCCGGGAAGCCGTCGACAAGTTCGGTACGGATAATTTGATGATTGCGCATTCTACCTCGGCCTATCCCTGTCCTCCGCATGAGCTGAATCTGCGGATGATCGAGACGCTAGCGGAGCTGTTCCCCGGGACGCCGATCGGCTATTCTGGTCATGAGACGGGGTTGGCTACGACGGTTGCGGCTGTAGCGATGGGCGCTACATTCGTGGAAAGGCATTTTACGTTGGACCGCGCCATGTGGGGGTCGGATCATGCCGCTTCGGTAGAGCCGCAGGGTATGCAGAAGCTGGTGCGGGATATCCGGGATATAGAGCAGTCGATGGGTGACGGCGTCAAGCGTGTCTATGATAGCGAGCTGGGCGCCATGAAGAGGCTGAGAAGGGCGAAGCCGGCGACGCAGACGGCATAATTGGGACCGCGCCGGCCGGGCTGGGCGCGACCTGTAATCTTATTAAATGGGTACGATCGTTTATTATACTACCGGTATCCTGGTACTGAGTGTATTCGTTTTTATCTGGCTGGAAAGGAAATATCCTTACACGAAGGGGATGCCGATTTTCCGGGATGGCTTTTGGGTGGACCTGATCTGGTATACCTTTATCCAGAGCTATTTTCTCAAAATCTTTATTTTCGACTATATCATTGCACCGCTGGACAGGACCTATCATTTGTCTTCGTTACACCTGGTAGGTTCCTGGCCGGTGGCTTTGCAGGTATTGTTCTTTTTGGTGATCCACGATTTTTACATCTATTGGTTTCACCGGGCGCAGCATCACTCGAAATGGTTGTGGAAGACGCATGAGGCGCACCACTCCAACAAAGAAGTAGACTGGCTGGCGGGAACCCGTTCGCATTCGCTGGAGATCCTGATCAACCAGACGGTGGAATTCGCCCCGATCATTCTGCTGGGGGCGGATCCGATTGTCGTTCCGATCAAGGCGTTGATCGATGCGGTTTGGGGAATGTACATCCATTCCAATATCGACGTAAAGTCGGGGAAGCTACAGTATTTTATCAATGGGCCGGAGATGCACCAGTGGCATCATGCCAATGACCGGGCGGTGTTTTATGCCAATTATTCGACTAAGTTCGCCATCTGGGACTGGTTATTCGGTACGGCTTATTTGCCGGGGCGGAAGAAGCCTACAGAGTATGGTTTGTATTATGACTATCCGAAAGATTATTTTCTGCAGCACCTGTTTGCGTTGAAGAAAGTAGATGAGCGGCAGCTGTCGGATAAGTATGGCTGGTTTCGGGCTTACCATACTTCGAGACAGCGGTTTATGACGTGGATGCTGCGAAAGTCTAAAAATAATTAGTATGGCCTGGGTCTATCTATTCTTTGCTTCATTATTGGAGATTGCCTGGACTTTTTCCTTGAAGTTTATGAGCGTCAAAAAGCTAAGGGCGATACCCCTGAAGGGGTTCCTTACGCAGCCGTCCAATTGGTCTGTGTTGGTTCCTTTTATCGGGTATGTGGTATTTGGGGTGGGGAACGTGGTGTTTTTTTCCATGGCGATGAAGGAGATTCCTGCATCGACGGCGCTTGCGGTATGGATGGGTACGGCTTTGGTGGGGGTGAAGCTGGTGGAGTTGTTTTTTTTCAAGGGTAGCGTAGACTTTCTTCAGGTTTTCTATATGGCGTTGATTTTGGTTGGTGTGGTAGGATTAAAGGGTGTCAAATAAGGCCCCAAGGGTAGACTTTAAGCAGTTTTTGGAAAACTAATCCCAATCTGGGACGGTGGGAATACGCAGAGCGTCTTGGGTGGTGTTGATTATCAGTTAGTTGCGAGTTGGTATGCCAATTGAATTACTCTTAGCGTCCGCAGCGATAAAGAAACAACAACAACAACGACGCACGGACAAACAACAACTAATCATTACCCTAATAACTTGAAAACTATGACAACGACTAACACCCGCGAACAAGAGCAAGTAATGTTGAAGAGTAAGATTGAAGAATTGCAGAGCGCTCTGTTTTTTACTGAAAGCGTATCGTTAATTAAGTTGCCGACGCACGTAATTTCTGATGTCGAGATCGATAATGAAGGTGATATCTGGTTTGTGATTCCCAAGCCGGTACAGCATATAGAAGCGTTTGAGAAAGAAATCCCTGCAAAGCTGGATTTCTTCAAGAAAGGGATGGACTTCTTTGTGAAGGTGCGTGGTACGGCCTATTTGATCACTGATGCCAGCGAGATGGCGGGTCTGTCTGCCGAGCTGCAGGGGAAGATGGTGGATGGAACGGTAATCGGTGTGAAGGTAAAGGTACAGCAGACGGATATGGTGGATAATGCCCCGAAGCCTGCTCAGAATTGGCTGCAAGCCAGCAGGTCACAGCTGTCAAGCTGGTTTTTCTAAGAGAGAGCATACTGCGCGTGTTACATATAGGAAGCTGAGTCCGCGACTTGTTCGCGGATTTCAGTTTTAGGTAGTCCCAAGTCTTTGGGACTTTTTTTATTTTATGTGTGAGGTCTTTTGGAAGGATCCTGGCGGGCTTCTGGTGGGTTTCCGGCAGGTTCTGGCGGGAGGGAAAAGTGAGGGAAAAAAGAAAGGTCCACTGTAGAAACAGTCGACCTCTAACGATTGCTTGCCATATGAAAAATCTTTATCTAGATTGCTCTTTTTAGGGAGCTTCGATATTTGCTCGCTTTGATGATACAAATATACTATGCTTTTTAAGCGCGTACTAGACAACTTAACGTTAATTCTATTATCTCAAAGCTGCGAATTGAAATGCAAAATGCTTGCTGGTGGCGGGTTGTGACGGTTTTTTTTCATGAAGCCCAAGCTTAATTTCGCCTGATTTTCTACCCAAAAACCGGTGAAAAATACAAGAGATTTCTCTTGCTGTCCTGTACCATCCTGCCTGTTTTTAACAAAAAAAGACCAATTGCGGGTTTCGCAACCGGTCATTTTGGATAGGATAGGGCCAAATGGAAATGGTCCCTGATTTGTGCAGCCCTCTGCGGCAGGTGAGGTCAAAGGTAGGTGTTTTGCTAAGAAAATTAGCAAAACGGAATGTCTTTTTTTGTGGCTGTAGAGGACTTGTCCTTTTGGGGCGGGTGTTATGCGGCCTTGTCTACGCCATGAAGAAAATGGCGGCGGTGAGGGCGCCGGTCAGGGTGTTGAGAAAATTAACGGCGTCGTTGGAAATATAACCGCGGCGTTCGAAGAGGGCGCCCAGGAGGGAGTCGACGAGGTTGCCGATGGTGCCGGCGATGATAATGGCAATAAAGTGGTTATTGGCGATAAGGGCTATGATGGCCGAGCCGGCGATGCCGAATAAGAGGCCTTCGATGCTGATGACGCCATCCTGGCCTTTTTCGTCGGGTTTCCAGGTGAGGATATTGACGAAGCGGCGGCCATAAGCCATGCCCAGCTCGGACGAGAGGGTGTCTGCCGTTGCGGCGGATAGGCTGCCGGCGATCATTAATTGGAACAGCTCTTTCTTTTCCGGCAGCAGGAGGGTCAGTACGCCGCAGATGGCGGCGACGCCTGCATTGGCGATGACCTGGCCGGCCTTCCTGGTGGATTGGTGGGCGGCGGCGGCTTGGACGGAGCGTTTTTTGCTTTTCTTCCAGGAGGTGGCGGCGGTTCCCAGGATGAAGAAGGTGGCGAGGAGGAGCAGGCCAGTATAGCCGTCGGCGGCGTAGACGGCCCAGCCGGTGAGGACGCCGGTAATGGCGGCCGGCAGGGTGAGCTTTTTCAGGAGGACGCTGGCGGCGGCTCCGGCGATCAGGAGCGCTAGGGCTACATACATTGCGGTAAAATTACTATTTTGTAAGTATGACAGTCAAGGAAATCATGACCGACCTGCAGGCGCATGGTAGTGAAAGCCTCAAGAAGCTATTGGTGAAGCACGGTATAAAAGAGCCCTTTTTCGGGGTCAAGGTCGAGCACCTGAAGACCATCCAGAAGAAAATCAAGAAGGACTACCAGCTGGCGAAGGATTTGTATGCCACCGGCAATGCCGACGCTATGTATCTGGCCGGATTGATTGCCGACGACGAGAAGATGACGAAGACCGACCTGCGGTCCTGGGCTAAGCAGGCTTTTTCCAATAATATCAACGAATACACGGTTCCCTGGGTGACGGCGGGCGGCCATTATGGCTATGAGATGGCGCTTGAATGGATTGAGGCGAAGGAGGAGCATATACAAGCGGCGGGTTGGGCGACCCTGGGTAATCTCGCGGCTCTCAAGCCGGATAGCGAGCTGGACCTGGCGGGGTTCAAGACTTTGCTGTCCCGGGTTATAAAGACGATTCATACGGCGGACAATCGTGTCCGGTACCAGATGAATGCCTTTGTCATTGCGCTCGGCAGCTATGTGGCGACGCTGAGCGCAGATGCGATTGCGGCGGCGAAAAAGATCGGCGTCGTCATGGTCGATATGAATGGGACGGAGTGTAAGGTGCCGGACGCCATTACCTATATCGAGAAGACAAAGGCTCGTGGCTCGCTGGGTAAAAAGAAGAAGACGGTCAAGTGTTAAATATCGATGGTTGGGAGCTCCGCATAAGCAAAGGGCGCGTTTTTGGGCTGACCATCGGGGCGGGGCGAGCGACCGCGTATGCTAAAGACCGGGTTGGTTTCCAGCTGATCGGAAGGCATCTCATAAGACAACAGTTTCCCTATTTCTTCATCGCTTAGATTGGGCTTTAGCCATTCGAGCTCCATTTCCTTCGGCAGGAACAGGGGCATGCGGAAGGCGTTGTCGCCGCTGTTGTGGATCTGACGCATGAGGGGATTGGCTGCGCGGGTGATCAGGGTGAACATGCCGCGCATTTCTCCTGTCTCGGGGTCGGAGGGTGTTTTTGTATTGTAGTGATACAGACCGGGGAGGCAGAACATGGGGCGGTCCTTTAGCCGGATGTGATAGGGGACCTTATTCTTCCAGCCTTTGATCTCGCGATGCTCGTAGATGCCGGTTACCGGTATGAGGCAGCGGGTCCGGCGGATGCGGTGCCAGAACGAACGTTTGTCATCGATGATCTTTTCGCTGCGCGCATTGACCATGGATTTGCGCATGGCCTTGATTTTTTCCGGGGTATCCATGTATTCGGCGATGATGCCCCATTCGAAATGTTTACGATGATAGTGACCGTCTTCGAAGAGGATGACGGGATAGCGGCTATGCCCCAGCGCCATGAAGTGAACGCCAAGGTCGATGTCGAAATTGATTTCGCCGTCGTGGATGAGGTTGGGGAAATAGTTGTCGATGAGCTGAAGGGCTGAGTAGAAGGATATGTCCAGGCACATAAGGTTAATATTTTTCGGTAATTGGGCGGAGCCCAATTTTAATATAATTCGATTCTGTCGAAGGGGATGGTATCCTCTTCGTCCTTGTGACTAAATTTAAGAAAAAGCTCTCCAAATTCCTCGTGCAGGCCGATCTCGATCTTGCGCCAGCCGGGGTGATGCTTTCCGATGTAGTTTCGCATCTTTTGTTCGTATGCGACAGGCGGTTTCCATTTGGTCCCTACCCGGGCTGCATAGAAAATCTTGTAGCCGATGGGTTGGCTGGCTGCGATTTTAAGTTTCTCTCTGTGGTCTGGTATCGCGGCGTCGTAGAGGAAGGCGTTGCCGTCGTTTTGCAAGGTTTGGATATGTTGTTCAGCCATTTCCTTTTCTTCGGCGGGGTAAGCGCGTATCAAGAATGTCGCCTTGTGTTGAGCGTCCCAGCCCCGGACAAACGTCTGTCGGACAAAATAGTGTTTACCCTTGGCTAGCTCGTCCTCCAGTAGACCCGTTGTCAGTAAAGGAAATGGGTTGTACATGCCGTAAGTTACGGCTTTATCCCCACTGCGCGCATCACCAGCCCTTCGCCGAAGCGCTTCTTTATCGAGTCGATGGATTGATAGAGACGGATGTTTTCCTGGGTGTCTTCATAGAGCTTGATCTGGTAGTTGCCGGGTATCAGGCGGGTGAAACGGATGCCAAGCAGCCGGACCAGCATTCTGCGGTCGTAGAGCTTGTCGAAGATGTCCTGGGCGGTTTGAAGAAGCAGGTGGTCGGCATTGGAATAGTCGATAGTCTTTTGTTTGACGACCGTGTCGAAATTCGAATAGCGTAGCTTGACCGTTACGCAGCCGGTGAGGCGGTCCTGCTTGCGCAGCTCGAAGCCGATCGCTTCGGTCATTCGGACCAGCTGGGCGTGAAGGAAACTGAGGCTGATGGTATCGGTTTCGAACGTCTGTTCGGTCGAGATGGACTTCTGCTCCCGGTAGGGAATGACGGGTGATTCGTCCAGGCCATTGGCCTTGCGCCAGATGTCGACGCCGTTCTTGCCCAGCATGGTCTCCATCATCTCGAGTGGGATTTCGCTGAGGGTCCTGATCGTTTCCACGCCTCTGCGGAGCAGCTTGTATGCCGTTTCTTTCCCGATGCCGGGGAGCTTGGCGATGGGCAGCGGAGCCAGAAAACTCTTTTCCTTTCCAAAGGGGATCTCCAGCTGTCCATTGGGTTTGACCTCGTTGGTGGCGACCTTGCTGATCAGCTTGTTGCTGGCGAGCGCGTAGGAAACGGGAAGGCCGCTGTCGTGGAGGACTTTCTTTTTTAGTTCGCCCGCATAGAGGCTGCAGCCGAAGAACTTGTCCATGCCGGTAAGGTCGATGTAGAATTCGTCGATGGAAGATTTTTCGAAGAGGGGTACGTTATCCCTGATGATATCGGTGACGAGCTTCGAATATTTGGAATAGGACTCCATGTCTCCGCGGATGACGATAGCTTCGGGGCATAGGCGCCGGGCCAGCTTCATGGGCATGGCGCTGTGGATGCCGAACTTTCGGGCTTCGTAGCTGCAGGCGGCGACGACGCTACGGTCGCCGGAGCCGCCGACTAGTAATGGCTTGCCTTTTAGCCGGGAGTTTTTTAAACACTCGACGGAGGCGAAGAAGGCGTCGAGGTCGAAGTGGGCGATTTGTCTTTGTTCGTTGAATAGCATGGGCTAAGATTTTGGTCGGTTGCGATAACGGGTTTATAGACTGGCGGCTCTTGATTTTATGCCGATTTTTTCGATATGTTCTACTTCGATGTTATATACTCCAAACTCTTCGATGACCTTTCCTGTGATCCGGTGAAAGCCGGCCTGGGGCGGATGCGCGGCGTGGATCGGGGGAAAGTGTACCGTATCGATCCAATCTTTATTGGCGTCCAGGAAGGTGCCGAAGCTCATGACTTCACCTTTTACGGTGCGTACGGGTTTGTGAGTGACGTGATAACCCAGGACGGTGATGGTTTGGCCGAGGTGCTGGGGCAGCTCGCACGCGGGCAGGTAGAGAGACGGGTCGTCTTCTACGAGGGTGAAAGGGTCGCCCACGGGGAAGCCGAGCAGCTCTATGTCGTCGTACCAGTCTTCCATGGGATAGGCGGATAGGGATCGGAGCGTAAAGGAAAGGGGAGCTTCCTTGAACAGCGCGTGTGTGGATGGAACGGCCTCCCTGTGTTTCTTTTGCATAAAGTCTCCTTCCCACAGGAGCTCTTTCTTACTCTTGCCCGTGAAGCGCAGCGCACAGGTCCGGATAAGGATGTCCAGCTGTTCGGCTGGGGCGGCGGTGCGTTCGATAAAGTCGATGAGTCCTACATAGGGACCGCCTAGGCTGCGTTCTTCGAGGATTCTTTCGGCAAATCCCTGTTCGAGCCCCTTTATGTGGATGAACCCGACATAAGAATCTTCTCCGTGGATATTCGTGTAGTAGTCGCTTTTATTGACACAGGGGCGGTGGACCCGGGCGCCGCTTTTCATCAGCTCATAGAAATACAGCTCCCGGCTATAGAAGCCTCCGAAGTTATTGATTACGGCCACGGCGAACTCCATAGGGAAATAAGTCTTGAGATAGAGGCTTTGATAGCTTTCGACGGCGTAGCTGGCGGAGTGGGCCTTGCAGAAGCTGTATTCGGCAAAACTCTCTATCTGCCTCCAGATGTCTTCTACGGCGGTCGTCGGGAAGTCAAAGGAGGCGCAGTTGGCGAAGAACTTTATTTTGAGTGCGGGCAGGATGGCTTTGTTCCGGTATTTGGGGCTGATGGCGCGGCGCAGGAGGTCTGCGTCGGCCATGTCGAGTCCGGCCCATTCGTGGGCTACCTGGATTACCTGTTCCTGGTAGATCATCACGCCATAAGTGGAGCCGAGGATTTCCTTTAGCTTGGGATGCGGATATTCGAAACTATCGGGATGGTGGTGGCGATAGATGTACTGATGCATCATCCCGCTCTTCCCGACGCCGGGCCGGATGATGGAGCTGGCGGCTACCAGGGTCTCGTAGTTATCGCAGTGCAGCTTCTTGATCAGCTGCCGCATGGCGGGAGATTCGATATAGAAGCAGCCGATGGTATTGCCTTTGCGGAGCTGATCTTTTATGCGCGGGTCTTTTTTGAATTGTGCCGTCTCGTGGATGTCGATATCGATGCGCCGGTTCCGCTTGACCAGCTGGGTGCATTCCTTTATGTGACCGAGACCACGCTGGCTGAGCACGTCGAGCTTGTGCAGGCCGATGTTCTCGGCGACGAACATGTCCTGCATCGTGGTCGGAAATCCTTTTGGCGGCAGGTGTACGGCGCTATAGGCGGCGATGGGCTCTTCCGAGATCAGGATGCCGCCGGGGTGTATGCTGAGGGCCGAAGGGAAGTTGAGCAGCAGCCTCCCGTACTGTAAGATAAGCTTGTGGATCTTGTCTTCGATGGTGCGCTTGCCGCCGAGCTGGTCGATCTCTTCTTTGGGGAGGCCAAAGACCTTCCCCAGCTCACGGATGATGGCGTTATACTGAAAAGTGGGATACATACCGAGCAGGGCCACGTGCTGTTTTCCATAACGCTTCAGCATATAGTCGATCATCTCGTCCCGGTCCCGGTAAGAGAAGTCGATATCAAAGTCGGGAGGGCTGGAGCGGTGTGGGTTGAGGAAGCGTTCAAAGTACAGGTCCAGCTCGATCGGGTCGACGTCGGTAATTTGGAGACAATAGGCTACCAGGGAGTTGGCGCCGCTGCCGCGGCCGACGTGGTAGAAGCCCCGGCTCTGGGCGTAGCGAATCATGTCCCATGTGATCAGAAAATAAGCGGTAAAACCCATCTCGTCAATGATGCGCAGCTCTTTGTTGAGGCGGTCCCGGTGCATCTTGCTTGCACCATAGCGGAGGCGAAAGCCATCCCGGGCCAGCTTGTCCAACAAGATACGGTCGTCCTCCCGGCTGGCCGTATAGAGCTTTTTGTTTTTATGCTCTCCGAAGTTCATCGTGATGGAGCAGGCGTCGGCAAGACGGTAGGTATTGGTTATTAGAAATGGGTATTGACAGAAGGAAGAGAGCAGCTCGACCTGGGGAAGGAAGTGCTCGTCTTCGGCGGCCAGATCCTCGGGACGAAGGCGGGTAAGAAGAGTATTGCGGTCCACTGCTCTCAGCAGGCGGTGGAGGTTATAATACGTTTTGTTTTGAAACGTCACGGGTTGACGGATGATATACTTGTCCTTGTGGGCGGCCAGGGGCTGTTTCAGGAGCTTACCGGCTTCTGAAGGCAGGACACCGATGCGTTCATTCTCAAGCAGATCGGCAGGGGCTTTCCTTCCGAGTGGGTAAATGACGAAGCCGTTACCGGGAGTAAATGCGTCGGGGCAGCGGTCGGGAAAGGGTTTTTTTTGAAGCTGCCAGATCGAGAGAAAGCTATTTATCTCCTTGAAACCTTGATTATTAGCCGCTAATAAAATATACAATAATTCATTATCATTTCTGATCTCGGCGCCAAGGATTGGTTTGATCTCTTTATCCTGGCAATATTGGACAAAATCCCAGGCGTCACAGGTATTGTTGATATTGGTTAATACTAGCGAGGTCACTCCTTCCTCTACGCCGGCAGCGACCAGCTCTTCTGTCGAGAAGGTGCCGTATTTGAAACTAAAGTAGGTTTTTCCGAAGTACATGGTGAAATCTTGTGGAAACAAAAGTAGGTAACACTAAATTTCTTAGTTTGATAAATACTAATAAATTTAGTATTTTTGGGAGTTGGAATGCTTTTTGAAAGAGTCGCTGAAAGTCTTTTTGGGAGTAGATTATGTCTTTTTTGAGAGGGAAATATTCGGAGTAGTTTGGAGAGTATTGAGTACGATAAAACTAAAGAAATGGGTTGTACTAACGGACAAAGGTGGCGGCGAAAAAAGTCAAAGTAGGAGTAAGTAAGAGATATATAAAAAATTTCTTTTTCCTTTGAATCATGATTAAGCGAGATGACAGATATGATGTTGTGAAGACCATGTACGGTGCTGGTCATATCGGTCTATTCAAAGATATTTTCAAATATATTCCGAAAACGGTTGTCGCGAACGATCTGGGGAAGAAGGTGGACCGGTTCAACAAATTGATGAGCCGTCTGGACGAGTTTACCCTGAAGGATATGTATACGATCGGCTCTTTTTGCGGGTTGACGGAAAGACAGATCTACGAGCTTGTCGAAGCTGAGTATCTGCATAACAAGAGCAAAATCAAAAAAGTCAAGAAGACCTGAATACCATAACCATTAGCTGTCGAGTCCTCGAGTTTAGACCTATCCTTTATTTATCTCAAAGAACTTAATTCTCCCTGTTGCGTGGCCGTCTCGGACAAAAGAGGCGGCCTTTTTTTAGCCATATGCCTGGTGGCGCTGATTCATGTAGCATAACTCTACAATTTGTCTCCATGATCCAGGAAAGATTCGATTTGACGATGGGCTTGATCAGGGAAAAGGGCGGGGCGTTTCCTTTTTTGCAACGTCTTCTCTACGTCTTTGATTCGACCGTGCTGGTCTTTTCTTATTTCAACAAGCCTTCCAGGGGAAATGCCCGGGCCAATATTCTGGCGGCTTATGTCGTGCGGAGCTCTCAACGGCTCAAGGGGGCCAAGGTTCTGGGCTATCCGTCGCTGCTGGCGAATCTTCGGGAGACCCGGCACAAGCATATTTGTGTATCTGTGTTTATAACGGAGGTGGGGACGTTTACGGTCCTGTCCGACTTCGACTGTGAAGAAATCATCGGGTCTTTGTTTTCCCCCGAAGCGCCCGATGACGTGCCTTTGTTTAGTCACTTGTTTATGAATGGAGAGCTGTTGTCGAGGGAGCGGGAGTAATTATTTTTCTATTTTTTTCAGGAATGATTAGATTAGAGGTTACTAACCTTACGTCATGAACGCTCTTGTCCCGGTCTTTCTGGCAATTATTTTATGGATGGTCCCTTTTTGGGGGCAGGCACAGGATTATGATCCCAACCGGCTTTTTACTGTGGGGGATTTGAGAGTGGACCTGGATTCGTTGAAGAGTCGGCTGGAGCGGATGGACCCGGGGCTTTACCGGTATTCGACCAGGAAGGAGATAGATGGTTTGTTCGATAGTCTTTCGCGTGCTATGGACCGTCCGATGGACGAGCAGGCTTTTTTGAGCCTGGTCCTGCTGCTGAATGAAAAGGTAAAGAATGGGCATACGATGTTTCTCCCAAGCGATGCAGAGATGGCATACCGGAGTACTGCTCAGGCGAAGCAGCTTCCTTTTTCGGTGAGCATCATCGACGGCCGGTTATATGTCCGGGAGAATTGTAGTGTGGATGGTGGTATCGAAACGGGAACGGAAATATTGCGGGTCAATGGATTGCCGGCTCAGGTTCTGTTGTATCGGCTGATGGTCCGGCTGGTCAGGGATGGATATAATACAACCTATCCGAAATGGATTTTGGGACAGTATTTTGCGGCTTACTTTAGTTTCGTCTTCGGGCGTCCGGAGGAATTTGTTTTGGACCTGAAAGGGGCCGGCGGTGAGCCTTATCGGCGTACGGTCAGGGCGTTGGCGAGGGATAGTATTGAATATTTCCGGCGAAGCCGCTACAGAATCGAAGCGTTGGAAGGAAAGGGGATCGTGCTCGAAGAGAAGGGGGAGGGAACGGCGGTGCTGACTATTCGAAGCTTCAACCCGGATATTCTCCTGTCTACCTATCAGCAGGAATATAAGCAAACGATGGACAGCCTGTTCCGGCTTTTGGAGTTTCGCAAGATTTCCAATCTTGTCCTCGACCTGCGGGACAATCAGGGCGGCGACTTTCCGCCTATGCGGCATTTGCTTTCCTACCTGGTCCTGCGGCCTGTTCGTTGTATATTGGACGGAGAGGAGTCCCGGATGATCGAGCCTGCGGCTCATCATTACAAGGGCAAGCTGTTGGTGCTGATCAATGGGGGAAGCTTCTCGGCTACGGCGATAACGTCGGCGTTGCTGGAAAAGGAAGGCCGGGGGCATCTAATCGGAGAGGAGACGGGAGGGAACAAATACGAGATCAGCGGTAATGCGGAAGAAGTCGTGCTGCCACAGACAAAGATCAGGTGCTATATTCCGACGGTAGTATATAAAATCACCGAAGGGAAAAACAATGGACATGGAGTATACCCCGAGTATTATGTCGCGCCGGAAGCGAGCGACATTGGCGGGAAGAGAGATCGTGCCATGGAAATGGCGATGAAGCTTATACGAGGCCGGGAAGGGTCTTTTTAAACGCTACCGCGGCGTTGTGGACCTGCACGGTCCAGTCGTCTGCGGCCGAGCCGTCGGCTCCGTCTGAAATATACTTCAGGCAAAGAAAGGGGATTTGTTCTTTCATGGCGATCAGGGCCAGGGCATAGGCTTCCATGTCCACGACTCCGTATAAGGTAGTGTTGTGTCCCATTTCAAAGTTGTCTCCGGTGCCGCAGGTGGCTTCGGGTAAGCCTTCGAGATGGAGGCCGTAGGATAGGACGGGGTCGATACCGGAGAGGGGTGTCTCATATTTTTTAAAGCCGAGCGGAGTGACGTCCATGTCTCGCTGGATAAAACGGGTGCAGCATACTACCTCACCATGCTTGTACGTATTGCTGCCGGCTGAGCCGAGGTTGATGATGAGATCGGGCCGGTATTGCGCTATCGCTTTGGTGACGTGGTAGGCTGCATTGACCTTGCCGATGCCGACGAACAAGGCGTTAAGGTGATCGAATTCCTGTGCCGCTTCGGATTCCAGGGCAAAGACGAAGAGCGGCTTTTGCTTTATGAGGTCGGAAAGGGATGCCATATGCCGGCAAAGATAAAGGGTAGTGTCTACAAAGTCTTCAAAAGCTCGACAACGACCTGTTCGGTCCATGCCCGCCAAACCGTTTCGACGGGTGCGGCAAAGTGACGGGTTACCGTAATCGTTTTATTCGGCAGGTCCTTTGAATACTGTGTTCGATGTTTTGCTACCATATGGTTGCAAATGTGCTTGCAATTGTTCGGTTGCGCAATTTTTTTTTATCCTGCCTTAACTTGCGGTGTATGAATATAATCAAGCTGCGGGTTGCGGCGATCAGGGAAGAAGCTACGGATGCCGTTACGATTGTCCTGGAGCCGTTGGATGGGGTAGAGCTGCGGTACAAGGCGGGGCAGTTTCTTACTTTTTTGTTTTTATTTCAGGGGCATGAATACCGGCGGTCTTATTCGTTTGCTTCCACGCCGGGGGTTGATCCGTTGCCCTTCGTGACGGTAAAGCGGGTGACGAATGGTGTTGTCTCGCGGTATTTGATCGACCACCTGCAGGCAGGTGATGTTTTGACCTGTCTGCCTGCGGCGGGAAAGTTTTTACTGGAGGAAGAGTCTTTAAGGCCGCTGGTATTTGTGTCGGCGGGGAGCGGGATGACGCCGGTGTATGGTTTGATAAAGGAGGCGCTGTATAAGAAAAACGCGCAGCGTGTGGTGCTGATCACGCAGAATAGAGACCGGGAGAGTATCTTTTTCCGATCTGCTTTGGAGGGTATGGTGAGTGAATGGCAGGGGCGGTTCGAATGGTTTAGCTTGCTGAGCAGCTCTGCCCGCCGGCTCAATAATGCTCTTTTATCGGAGATGCTGGATTCGATGCCGGAATGGGGCGAGAGGCCCCGGTTCTTTTTGTGCGGTCCTCCGGGCTTTATGCGGATGGCGATCTTTACGCTGCGGCTTATGGGTGTAGCGGATGAAGAGATCAGGAGGGAAAACTTCGTTGTCGAATATGTACCGCCGCCACCGGCAGCGGTCGATAAAGAGCCGAAAGAGGTTGTGTTGTATGCGGAGGGCCGGCGGATGAGCTTTATGGCGCAGTGGCCTTCGACTATATTACAAGCGGCGTTGGACCAGGGGATTATGCTGCCGTATAGCTGTAAGGGGGGAAGGTGTGGGTCTTGCGCGGCGAAATGTGTAAAGGGAATGGTTCGGATGAGCATCAATGAGGTGTTGATGGAAAAAGATCTGGAGCAGGGGCTGGTGCTGACTTGTGTGGGGTATGCGGAGACGGACCTGGAGCTGCGGCTTTCCGAAGATTAGGTTGTATATTTATATGTATGAAACTCGTGCTATCCCTAACCGCCTTTGTCCTGATGACCGTCCGGTTATTTGGGCAAACCAGCTATGAACCTCAGCTGCTGATTCTTTCTCCCGGAAGCGTTCAATTCGAAAAAGCATTTGAAAAAGAGATTGCTACGCTTAATGAAACTGCCCGGCGTAAGGGGGGAATCTCTGAATCGATGCCGCCGAACGAGCTTAAAGCTCAGCCTGACAATGTGCAGCAAATGATAGCGAGCGAAACCGAGTTTGCAAAGAACATGGACTTTGCCAAGATGGTCAGCACCCGATCTGAGCAGTACCTGGCTTACCGGTTTTTCGAAAAGTTTCCCAATCTCTTGATCCTGCTCAAAGACGTTAAGTCGGTCAAGAAGATCGAAGATCTTGAAAAAATAGCGTCGGATTCGAAGATTCAATATGTTTTAAATTTTCCGAGCCTTTCATTTTATGGGAAAGACGGGTCTCGATTCGCCAGGCTGGCCGTTCAGCTTTACGACCATTCGACGAGGTCTCTTTTGATCGACACCACTTATATTGGCGACGAATGCAATAACGGGTTCGAGTTTGCTTGTGACGACGGGACATTGTCCTGCACCATCAACAATTCAATTTCCCAGGCGCTCGAGAGAGTGGTCTACGAGATAGCGATGCACAGTCCGACGATTATAAGGGAGCGGAAGCTGGCGCAGGAGCGAATGAAAGTGCTGAGGGATTCTTATTATACAAAGTCTTTTGATAAATCTTTTGTGGCCCCGATTTTGCCGGCAGCCGATAGTGAGATCGTTTTGAATAATTTATACCAGCTGCTGGTCAGCGATGACCGGACGAAGTTCGTAGGCTTTTTTCTGGGGAAGAAGGATCCGCAAAGTTTTGGACAGCTGTCACAAAATCAGCAGGACAAAGAAGTCGAAATCATCAACAATAAGAATATCCGGGACAGCGGCTACCTGGACAATATCCCCCATGTTTATGCTTATATCGTAAAAGCGGTTAAATACAAGGATCAATGGTATTATGAGAAATCGAATGTTACCTATTTCGAACCGGAGGATGGCCAGGGCGGGAAGCTGCAATACTTCAACAGGCTGCAGGAGTGGGGCTTCTTTAAAGACAATTCAGCTGAACCCAGCGCTGATTTTTGGGAGACCCATCTTTTCAAGAAGATAATGGACTTGCGGAAGGACCCCGACTGGAATAAATACGGTACCTCTATCTGGAAAAGGGAGGAGGAGGAGAACCGAAAATATATTGGTCTTTATGAGATCGTCGCGGATAAGATGAAGGGGAAATCCCTTACCCCTACGGTCATCAATGTGAAATAGCGATTTTCGTCTACATTAACATTTCTACAACAGGTATAGGTGCAACTTGTGGTTCTTGTGCGTTGTCAAGTCCCGCATAATTTACTCCAATGACCATTAAAACAATGCAACCTAACACCATGGTCCGCGTAGTAGTCTTCGCCCTTTTATTGGGCGCCGCGGGCTGCAAAAAAGACGGCGGGAGCGTTCCCCCTCCCGATAGCGTCGTCATCCAGGGGGATACGTATCACACCGTTACTATCGGCAATCGAGTCTGGACGGACGCCAATTACAAAGGACCGGGAGGCGTCAGTCATGGCGGATCGTCCGCCAGGCCCGAGTACGGGAAGTACTACAGCTATGCGGAAGTACAGGCGCTGGTACTGCCTGCCGGATGGAGAATTCCCACGATGGATGACTATCTCAACCTTTGTGAATCGCAGGGGATTGTCGTTACGAACTATCAGGCCAACAAACAGGAGGCCATCAAGAAGCTGAGCTCTACTACAAACTGGCTGCATACGCCGGGGAATAATCAGTCTGGATTCAATGCGCATCCGGCCGGCTATATTTTTGACAATAATCCGCCGATCGGCGGGGATATCAGTGAATTCTGGACCAGGGACGGTCATACCTTCAGCATTCAGGAGAGCGTGGACTCTCATCAGCGGCTGCTGTTTTATGACAATTCCAACAGCAATCTGTATAAGTTCAACCTTCGGCTGGTTAGGGATAAGTGACGTCGGGCTCTCCCTTGCCGGTAGTAATGAGCTTATACAGACTTTTCAGGTAGAATGTCCATCCGCCCGAACAGTCTTTAAAGCACTCCTGTCCGGGGTTGAGGCCCAGGTGGGTAAAGAGGACCTGCGTCTTGCCGTCTTTTTCGGAAATTTCAAAGCTGACCCTGGTGCCTGTCCATTCGCTTTTGTTCTTGACAAAGCTCAGACTGCTGTCCGTGACGAGCCACACGACTTTGCGACCGGCGCTCACTTCTATCAGCTTTTGTTTGCTGTAGTGAAGCTGTTTGTACCGGTAGACGAACTCGTCGTTGAGCTGGTGGGTATCACCTTCGACCATTTCCGACCACCATCCGCGGACGTTATTGATGGCTTCGAATGCTTCGTCCGGGGTCTGGTCTACCAGGAAGGCAGAGGTGAAATCTTGATTAGCCATGATATTTGTTTTTATTGAAAACAAATGTAGAATCAAGACCGGACAGTCGTGGGCGGGCGGTTGGACCTTTTAGCGGGGTGTTTTGGACGCTTAGTTCAGCTCGAACAGGTGTCGTATGTCTTTATCCATTAGCAAGAGCTCGATCAGCCGGTCTCCGGCTTCGGTTTCCTCGTAGGGCTGCTGGGTGAACAGCTGTAAATATTTCCCTTCCATGAGCAGGTCGAGCTCATGGTTCTTTGTACCGACGATGGCGCCGATGGTTTCCTTTGTTTCTGCCGTAAATGTACCCGTTCTTGCATCGACCTTTCCTTCCTTCATGAAGCCCCTGGCTTTTTTATGACAGCGACAGGGATTGGCCGGATCCATGAGCCCGCATTTGTTTTCCATGAATTGAAAGAGGTCCTGCTTGGCCCTGGACAGCTGCTTGCGAAAATTTTCCGGGCTGACATCCAGCAGGGGAGCGGCGACCGTCGATTTGAGGTTGAAGATGGCGCCGAGTATCAATACGCTCCGTTGCTGTCTGTCGAGACAGAGCAGAGTGCTGGCCATGCATCTGTTCCGGACTTCGACGATCTGGCGGCTATAGAGCGTTTGTTCTTCCATCGTCATGTCCTCGTCGTTGTGCAGCTCGTCCATCTCCTTACCCAGCTCGTGAAAAGAATGGATTTCCTTTTCCATTCTTTTCCGTTGGCTGTTGAGGAAGTGATTCATGACGATCCGGTATAGCCAGGTTCGAAAGCTGCTTTTGTGCTCGTACTGGTTAAGCTTTGTCAGCATTTTTATCAGCACTTCCTGGGTGAGATCGGCCGCGTCGTTTTCGTCCCGGACCAGCTTTAGCGCAACATTATAAATGAAACGCTGGTGGAGGCGTATCAAGCCTTCGATCGCTTCCTTCTTTCCGGCGCAGGCTTCCTGGACCAGCCGCCGATCCTGGTCTTCGTCGTATTGTTCGCTAAAGGGATACATAAGAACAAATTTAACTCCTTCCGGCGCTCATTCCGCCGTCTACTGCCCATATCGCCCCCGTTATCCAGGCTGCCTCGTCCGACAACAGGTACGTGACTGCCGAGGCAATTTCCGAAGGCTGTCCGTTTCTGCCCAGTGGATGTATGGCGTTCAGGCCTTTATAGACTTCTTTTGCCGATTCGCGGGACCCGGCGAGCTCGTCCAGGACCCCCGTTTCTACGATGCCGGGTGCGATGGCGTTGACGCGTATTTTATCCGGGGCCAGCTCCATCGCCAACTGCTGGGTCAGGGCGTGCAGGCCGGCTTTGGCCATCGTATACGTAGAGGTCGGGGTGCCTTTGACCGCGTGGGTAGCCCAGTAGGAGCCGATGTTTACAATGGAACCTGCGATTCCTTCCTTCTGCATGCGTTTGACGATTGCCTGTGTGATGAAGAAAAAGCCCCTGTTGATATCCATGAAGGAGGCGTAGTCTTCTGCCGTGGAATCGACGAATGGCTTTGGCGCGAAGAAGCCGGAGGCGTTGACCAGGTAATGAAAGGGCGGGACCTTATCGAGGTGCTGGATGAATTCGTCCACCTGCTGAGGCTTGCGTAGATCGACCGTCCATCCTTCGACCTGGCCATATTTTTTCAATTCTGCGACGCCGGCCGCGACGCTGTCCGGGGACTTGCTGGCAATGGTGACTTTTACCCCTTTCGTTAATAAAAGCTGTGCGGTGGCTTTACCCATCCCGCTGGAACCGCCGATAACCAGGGCGTTCTTTCCTTCGAATGCTGTTTTCATGACTTTGTTTTATAGTTGGACACAAGAAGTCGATTACTGTGACAAAACTGATCTAGTCGAAAAATGATTCTTCTGCACCTGTTTCGGTATGGTTATTTGGCTGACTTTTGTCGGTATGAAGAAAATCTACATCATCGGCGGCGGGACCATCGGGAGAGCCCTGGCCGTTGTGCTTCAGCGGCATCAACGGGATGTCGTGCTGGTAAGGGCAAGCCAGGAGGCCCCGGCGGCTACGGAGAAAATCCGGGTGTATCTCAATGACGGCTCCGAGATCATGGAAGAAGTGGCCGTGTCTTCGCCGGGGGTAATTCCGGTTTTTGACGGGGTGGTGGTTCTGACCACCAAGTCATATGGTAATGAAGGAATTGCGGAAACTTTGACCGGCAAGACGGGACGGTCGCCGGTGGTGATACTACAAAATGGATTGGGCGTGGAGGAACCGTTTTTGCGGGCCGGCTTCGACCTTTTATACCGGTGCGTCCTGTTTGCGACCAGTCAGTATAAAGACAAGGGCGATGTCACTTTTAAGCCGGTAACAGCGTCTCCGATAGGGGTAGTAGAGGGCCGGGCAGAACTATTGGAGGAAATCGTCGCTGCGCTTCACACGCCGGTGTTTCCTTTTGCGGCCAGCGGAGAAATCCGGAAGATCGTTTGGACGAAAACGATCGCCAACTGTGTCTTTAATTCCGTGTGTCCGTTGCTGGAAACCGACAATGGCGTCTTTCACCGGAATCCGGAAGCGCTGAGGCTGGCTAAGGAGATGATTGCCGAATGCGTGGCTGTGGCTGGTCTTGAAGGTATACGGCTTTCTGCGGAAGAGGTCACGGAACGGCTGCTGCTGATAAGCAAATCTTCGGATGGGCAATTCATCTCTACGTTACAGGATATACGGAACAAGCGGCCAACGGAAATCGATACGTTAAACTTTGCTATAGCGAGGGCGGCAGCTGCGAAGGGCAGGGAGGAGCTGGCGCCGATAACGAAGGCGTTGGGAGAACTGGTTAGATTAAAATCGGGGCTATAAGCAGGGGTATATTTTTTGCAGTAATGACGATTTGGGGAGCGGTAGTTCCCTAAAAAGGGTAGGGGCTCTACATTCGTCCTGCATACTGCAATAAGGACGCGGTTTGGCTTGGCTTATAATTTGGAGGAGACAGGAAAAACCGAATCATGAAAAAATGCCAAAACTGGATCATGCTCATCAGCATGATTTTTTTATTTGTTACCTGCCGGAAGGAAATGAGACTCAACAGCAAAGAGATAAGCAATAGCCAGTTTAGTCTTTTTGCGGCCGGTACTGCTGCTTATGAATGGTCTTTCGAAACGAGCGGGGACCTGGAAGGATGGACGGCAGGAAACGCCACTCCGTCTGTATCAGGAGGCGCTTTAAATCTCATCACTACCGGAACGGACCCTCTGATCATGTCGCCCGGCAATCTGGGGATTAGCACACCATCTGCATATAAATACATTCGGATAAATATGAAGAATAGCTCATCGGTGACGAGCGCCAGGATATTCTTTACCACTAATGCGGATACGTCCTGGTCGCAGGCCAAGTCGAAGAGTTTCGCTATTGCGGCAAATAACCAGTATTATGCAAGCTACATCATCGATATGTCAACTATTACGGGGTGGGCGGGGACGATTAGGCGGATTCGTATCGACCCGCTGGACCCGGCAACGGGCAGCGGACAGGCGGTCAGCATAGACTATATTGCCATTACACAGGCGATTCCCAATGTCAGAGAGTGGTATTTCGATACGACCGGCCATATGGAAGGGTGGACATACGGCAATGCGACGGCTGCTGTGGCGGGCGGGACATTCAACCTGACCAGCACCGGCACTGACCCGCTGATGACTTCGCCCGACTTTTTGGGTATTACCAATCCGGCTCTTTACAAATTTATTCATGTAGATATGAAGAATAATTCGGCTGCAACGGGCGCGAGGATCTTCTTCATTACCGATGCCGATTCCGTTTGGAATCAGGCTAAATCGAAGAGTTTTCCGATCAAGGCCAATACGAATTATTACGGCAGCTACATTGTCGATATGTCTACCGTTACGGGCTGGACCGGTACGATCAGGCAGATCAGGGTAGATCCGCTGGACCCTTCGTCCGCCGGTCAGTCGGTCAACATCGATTTCATCCGGGTTACGGACAACCGGTCTTTCAGGGGAGTGATGAGTCCGCAGCGGGGCATCAGCAGCGGAGACGCGGATACGCTCAAACTGTGGAAGGTAAATGTGATGCGGTGGCAGATCAACGACCCGCAGACGACGCCTGCTGCAACGGCCGACTATGAAAACTGGCTCGATGACGAGATAGTGGAGCTGGACCAGGCATTTGATCTCTGCGAGCCTCTGGGGATCAAGATCCTGATCGATATGCACTACACGCCTGGGGGGCATCTTTCGAATGGGAGCTACAGGATCTTTTACGAACAGGCTGCGAATGACGAGATCGTGACGGCGTGGCAAAAATTAGCCACTCATTATAAAGGCAGAAGCGGCTTATACGGCTATGACCTGATCAATGAGCCGCAGCAGTGGACTGCTACTACGGACAGCCTGGATTATAAGGCTACGGAGGCGAGAATCGGAAGGGCGATACGCGCGATAGACCCCAGGACACCGATCTTTGTATCGACGGTACAGGGCAACGTTCCGAGTAACTTCTCCACCTTTACGCCCCTTCCCATTACCAATGTCATCTATGAGGTGCATATGTATGAACCGCATGAATTTACTCACCAGCAGCTTCAGGCTGGAGATAATAAAGCGGTTACCTATCCCGGTCCGGTTACGAATCAGGCGAACCAGACCTATTACTATGACAAGTCCATGCTGACGACGGTGCTTCAGCCCGTACGTAACTTCCAGCTCAATTACAATGCCCGGATATTCGTCGGCGAATTCAGCGCGGTTCGCTGGGGCAACGGGGCTGCGACCTATCTCCGGGACTGCATGGATCTCTTCGAAGGATATGGCTGGTCATGGACCTATCATGCCTTCAGGGAATCTACGGACTGGGACCTGGAATTTAAAAATATGCCGGTAAGAAATCCCGGTTCTATGCGGGCTCCGGCGGACACGCCCACCGACCGATACAACCAGGTGGTAGGATATGGGTTGAATTTGAATCAGTAGCTAGACCCATTTATTTTTATGCGCGAGGCTGATGACCTGTGCTTTGGAGTTTACGTGCAGCTTTTCATAAATGTTGGCGATGTGCTTTCGTACGGTCAGCACGCTCAGGTTCAGCGCTGAGGCAATCCGTTTGGCGTCCCAGCCGTTGACCATTTGCTGTAGTATTTCTTTTTCCCGGTCGGTGATGGCTGAGGGCAGATTGGCTTCGGTTTTGGCTTCGGGCTTTGTCATGTCCATCCTGCTGAGGAGCTGGAGGGCTTTTCTGGCGATGGCGGGGCTCATGGGAGCGCCCTGGTGCTTCAGGATATTGTCCATTGCTTCCTCCAGCGCGGCGGCGTTCTCGTGCTTTAGCAGGTAGCCGGAGGCCCCGGCTTTTATCGCATCGAAAATCTTTTCATCGTCGTCGAATACGGTCAGTACGATAAAATGTATGTGGGGATGCAGGCCTTTGGCGAGCGTAATGGTTTGTATGCCGTCCATTTCGGGCATTTCAAGGTCCATAAAGATCACCTGGGGAAGGAGCTGGAAGGGGAGGCCTTTCAGCTCCTTCATGCATTCGACGCCGTTTGTGGCGATAAAGGAGAGCTTGTATTCCTTCAGGAGATTGATCTTCTGAAGGAAGGTGTTCCGATTGATAGCATTGTCTTCGACTAGTGCAATATTTATCATCGCGTCTTTTTTTTATGATCTTATCTGTACGATCGTTCCAGTGGGTTCCCGGCGCAGCCAAAATATCTTCCATCCTGATTTGTCCGCTCTTTCTCTCATATTGGCCAGACCGTTACCGGTATGTGTCTGGGGCTGGATGCCTGTTCCGTTATCCGTTATGGATATTTCCCACTGGTGTTCCCGGCTGCTTATACCGACGACTATCTCCTGTGCTTTGCTGTGGCGCAGGGCGTTATTGATGGCCTCCTGTACGATGCGAAAGAGGTGCAAGGCGTGTGATGGGCTTAGCATTACATCGTCTTCAATTTCTTCGTTCACACCGATATTGACGGACGGATAACTGTATTGGATGCGCTGGATGAATATTTTGATTCGGTCGCTCAGTGTGGTAAGAGATAGGGCATCTTTTTTCAGGGCCCAGATCGTGTCGTTGAGCTGAGAAACGATTGCCAGCGAGTTATTTCGTAGCTCTTGCATGGCGGTCGAAGTAGAGAGGCCGGCGGTGCTCAGCTCGATCAGGTCGAGGTTGCTGACGATGGATGCGGCGTGTGCACCGAGGTTGTCGTGGAGGTCGGCGGCGATGCGTTTTCGTTCGTTCTCTTCGGCTTCGTTCTTTTTCTTTTCGAGCATGGCGGTGAGCCGGATTTTTTCTCTTTTTCGATACCCGGTAAATAGGAGAATGGATATGACGGCTATGAAAAATGCGATCCCAATCAGGATATTGAAACGATTATTTTTTCTGGTAATATCCAGCTGCTGCTGGATGATCGTATTTTCTTTTCGCTGCACTTCGTATTTGGTCTGTAGCTCGGCGATGGCGCGGGCGGAATTGAATTGGTAAGAGGAATCCTTGGCGACGATGATCTCTTCCAGGGTCTGTCTGTACAGGTCGGTTTGCCCGGTGAGCTTATAGCATTTCGCGAGGGCTTCAAAATAGCCCAGCCGGATGTTGATGCTGTTGGCGTAGGTAGTGCCTCCGCTGGCCGGGTCGGCAGTGCGGAGGTCTCCGCTTTTCAGCAGGGTCGTACAGAATTTTATCGCTTTTTCCACCTGCCCGGTTTGTATATAGAAATTGATCAGCGACAGATTTTCATCTTGGATCATGTCGCCGTCACCCAGCTGTTTTCTTATGTCGACCATCTCTTTCAGGGCGGCTTCGGCCTGGTCCAGCTGATGGGCGTCGATCAGGATGTTCGACTGTCTTTGCAAGGCCAACGCAAGGTTCGAGAGGATGCCCGTTTGTCTGAAGAGCGATATGCCTTTGCCGATATAATAATTGGCGGAGTCTGTCTTGCCCGATTGATGGCAGGCTTCTCCCATGTTGACGTAGATGGCTGCATCGATCGCGGGGTCACTTGCGGCCAGGGACATGGCCCTGGTCAGCCAGGTGAAGGCTTCCGCCGGCAATCCTCTTGCCAGCGCTACGCTGGCGAGGCTGTTGAAATTTTCGGCGAGGGTCAGGTTATCCTTATGGGTCTCCGCCAGGCTAACGATCTGGTACAGGATGGCCAGGCTTTCCTTGTAGTCGCCATGGGTAGCATAGGTCATGGCTTTCAGGCGGGACGCTTTGAAGTAAAGGTCCCGGTCGGCCGGGTCTTTCAGCTTACTTTCTTTTATCAGCGGATTGACCGTGGCCAGGACGCTGTCCCGCCATCCCCACCGGAGGTAATCGTATGCGAGCACGAGCTCCGCCTGGTCTTTCAACCGGCTATTGGCGCTTTTCTGAGCCAGGTCGTGCGCGAGATAGGCGTAGAGGTCGAGCGTATCGCGGTGGAGGCTTTTGTATTCATTGCAGAGCGCGATGATGGCGGCCAGCTTTTGATCTTCGCCGGCGGCGCGGTAAATGGACTTTTCCAGACTATCGACCAGTGGAGTTTGTCCCTTCCCAAAAATGGAAAGCAAGGCGAGAAGGGTGAGCAATATGGTTCGGCGGGTGTTGGTCATCGGCGTTAAGATGAGCTAAAATAGGGCAATTGGGTCGTACTATTTCCCCTCTACTACAAATTAGGTATTTCCCAGGGTTCGAGCTTAGACCACTTTTGTGACGTAAAAAATCTCCTCACCCAACGACTTCACAGCATGAAAAAGCTCTTTTTGATCTTCTGTCTCATTCCCTCTCTATTTGTTGCTTGCAGCAAGCATGATAATCCCGTACCAGGTCCTGGCGGCGGTGGTAAGGATACTGCCAAGGTACCCGGGCTGCCGGTCGAAGGGGTGACCGTCAAGACCAGCATCTTTGGCCGGATTGTAGATGAGAACGACGCTCCGCTGACAGGAGTTACCGTTAGCGCGGGCGGTACGACCACTACGACCGACGTCAATGGGATTTATATGCTTACCGATGTGATGATGGACCAGGCGAGGGCCTATGTTACGGCAACGATGGTGGGCTATTTCAAAGGGTCGCGGATTTTTCAGCCGGTCGTGAACGGTATGTCGCGGCCGATGCTGATCAAGATGCTGGCGCGCAAAAGCCTGGGCTCGATCAATGCGTCTTCCGGCGGTTCGGTGGAATCGAAAGGGGGCGTCAAGATCGAGCTGCCTGCGGGGGCTATCGAGGGATATACCGGTCAGGTCAGCGTGGTCGCGAGCTATGTCAATCCTACGAGCCCGGACTTCTTTGCCCGGATGCCGGGTGATATGGCTGCCGACAATGCCCAGAATAAGCGGGGCTCGCTGATCTCTTATGGGATGGCGGACATCGACCTGCTGGATGACAAGGGAGAGAAGGTGAAGATCAAGGCGGGCATGCAGGCCACGGTTACGCTGCCGGTGCCGCAGAGCCTGCGGGCTTCGGCTACTTCGACGATCGCCATGTGGTATTTCGACGAGACGAAGGGAATCTGGAAAGAGGAGGGCAGCGGTACCTATCAGAACGGAAAGTATGTCGGGAAGGTCAGCCATTTCTCGGTATGGAACTATGACCACTTCAACCTGAATATGAATCTTCCGATGGTGCTCCGGTGGATCCTGTCGAAACTTTCCAGCTCGCCTCCCGAAGACCTGGACAATATCCTCAATCATCCTCCCGACTTCCTGCTGACGGTACGGGACAAGAATACCAATACGACGCTTTACAGCAATGTCTTTCCTCCGCCTACGCGGGATGCCAACGTGATGCCTCCGCAGGCGACGAGCACGGTCACCTTTCCGCTGCCGAATATATCGGACCGGATGATCCTGACGGTAGCGCCCGTACAGCCCGGAGGCCCCGACTATCCTACCAATCCCAATTATAGTCCCACCGATGGGGAGACTCCGCCGCCCGCGCCGACCTTTGCGACGGAGCAGGAAAGCGTAAGTGTCGAAATAACGCCGACGACGCCTCCCACGACGATTACCATCACGCTGCCTCCTTCCGGCGGCGGCGGCGGGAATGGTGAGACTGTCGTCAATGTCAATGGTAAAGCCGTCAACTGCAGCAATCAGCCGGTGACCCGCGGTTATGCTTTCATGAGCATGCGGAGCGGGAATACGATTGTCAAGAGTACGACGGCACCGGTGTATGGGACAGAGGGGAGGTTTACCGCACAGTATGTCTTCTATAATGCACTGCCGAACAGGGTCGATAATGTCGTGCTGACCGTGTATGACCTGGCTACGGGGAAGAAGACACAGGACTTGAAATTCAACGTCAATCCTTCGGTGGCTTATATGATTGCCGATCCGGTGAAAGTTTGTGATGATAATGGTCCGGTGACCGGCGGGAAGGTTTACAACGGCAACTATAGCATCAATGACGCCGCCAGCCTGAAGGCCTTTATCGATGGGGCTTATACGGAGGTAAACGGAATGCTATACGTCTCCAATGTCAGTGACCTGGGTGGGATTATAAAACTTAAAAAAGTATGGGGGTTGGAATTGCGGAACGGGATGTTTACCTCGCTGGGTGGACTGGCCGAGCTGGAGGATATGTCCTTTCTCACGATCGTGGCTTGCAGCCAGCTTACGAACGCGGCCTTCCCCAAACTCGCCAACAAGTCGATGCAGGGGATCCATATCAACAATAACCTCGGGCTTGTTGGTCTGACTCTTCCTTCGATCGAAGCGGTAAGTCCGCTGGGTAACGACAATATCAGCATTACGGGTAATCCATTGTTAAAAACCTTGTCTATACCCAATTTGAAATCCGTGGATAAATGCGGAAACATCGAGATTACGAACACCCTTCTCACCGACCTCAATACCTTCTCTGGCGCCAGCGGCACAGTAGGGGGCTGGGGGCTGACACTGGTCGACAATCCTGAACTCATTTCCGTCGCCGGTATTAAGAATATCGTGATCCAGGCCAGGCTTACCCTCGATCAGCTGCCCAAGCTGACCAATCTCAATGGGCTCAATATCATGACTAACATGACGGACTGGGTATCGATTACCCGTAACGATGTCCTGACCGATATAAGTGCGGTGTCGGGCAAGCTACAGTCTACGGGGGGACTTACCATCAACTTGAATAACGCGCTGACAGCCGCCAGCTTCCCCGTTTTGGTGAAAGGGTCTGTCACCTGTAAAGAGAACCCGATACTCGCAAGTCTGACGATGCCCGTTTTGAAAGACGCCGGTGGCATCGATATCAATCACAACGTGAAGCTGGCTTCCATCAATATGAACTCGCTTGAAACGGCTCCCAGCGGGGTGAGTCTCTGGGGCGGCTATGAAACGGTACAGGCGCTGACGGCATTCGACCTTCCGGCTCTGAAGTCGTGCGGGGCTTTCAATATCGTCAATTGTCCTGCTATCACCAACCTGGACGGCTTCAACAACCTGACCTCGATAAATGGAGATATGAACCTTTCCAATGGCAATATCGCAGCGGCCAGCGTCAAGCTGAAGACCATCAATGGGTTCAATAAATTAGCCAGCGTTCCTTTTTCTCTTAACCTGGAGACGGCATCCGGAGCGGGTTATACAGGGCCGCTTACTACCATCAAAGGTTTTCAGACGCTGAAGTCGATAGGGGCGATGTTCAACCTGGGAGGGGTAAATCTCACTGACATTTCAGGTTTTGGCGCGCTGGAAACCATCGGTCAGGATTTTCGTATCGTCAATACAGGTTTGACGGGTTTGGAGGGTCTGGCGAAGCTGAAATCTTCCGGGCTTAGTGAAAACCGATCCATCAATATACAGGGTAATCAAAACCTGACGTCCCTCAAAGGATTGGCGTCTCTTACGAATATTACCGGGATTTACTTTTTCAATAATAAGGTGTTGAAAGATTTGCAGGGACTGGAGAAGGTAACCTCTATACGAAACGGCATTACCATTACTGTAAACGAAAAGCTGACGAATGTGGATGGCCTTGCCAATGTAGGTGGGGCGATCTACGGTATCAACATATCCGAGAATCCGGCGCTTTCCGGCCTGTGCGGTATTACCAAGCTGGTAAAGGATGGCGGGAACACCGGTGATTTCAGGGTGTCGGGTAATTTGTACAATCCGACAGCGCAGGAGATCAAAGACGGAAAATGTAGTAAATAGCTTCATGTAGACCTGAGCCTTTAGTTTTTAGTAGTCGCAAAACCCGCCCAACTGGGCGGGTTTTTGCTGCCTGGATGGTTAGTGGTATATTGTGATGGACGTCATACTGTATGGACCATTATTACAACACTTTATTCGCATATATTGCCCGGATTATCGAGCTGCCGGAACACGACCGGGAGTCTTGCATGGCTACCTTCCATCCGCTGTGGGTGGCGAAGGATACCTTGCTGGAGAAGGCGGGCAAAGTGCCGCAGTATCATAATTTTATCGTGTCGGGTCATATGCGCAAATATTATATGAATGAAAAGGGTGAGGAGGTGACGAACGATTTGAACGACGGGCCCCGGTTCTTTACCTCTTACCAGCACTTCGTCCAGCAAACGGTCTCCAACGAATTCCTGCAGTGCATCACCGATTGCGAGATACTGCGGATTTCCAAACAGGATGCGGACCGGACGTATCAGACGAGCTATACGCAAAAGGATTATACCATCAAGCTGTTCCAGCAGATCCAGGAGGAATATAAGGAACGTATCGATGACCTGGCGAATCTTACGGCTGAGCAGCGTTATCTCAAGTTTATAAAAAACTCCCCGAATATCATTCGGAATGTGCCGTTGAAGCACATTGCGTCCTATCTGGGGATCAAGCCGGAGAGCCTGAGCAGGATCAGGCGGGAGATTTCCTAACAAATGTTAAGTCGGGCAGTTGATGCGGCGGATATTTTTGTGGGTATGGAAACGTATCTACGGAAAGGATCGGGAATGCTGCAATGGGCGGCCAGGAGCTGGTTTGTCCTCTTTTTTGCTGGCCAGGTGATTTTCGCCGCTTATATCTTTTTGCAGTACTGGGGCAGCTTTTTTAGCGGTCGCTTCGAACGCTGGAATATGGCTACGCCGGGTTTGTATGTGTATGGTGCTCCGCTTCGTAGCGCCCTGTTTGGGGTGCATGCGGTGGTTGCTGGCGTGGTTACCTTGCTCGGGCCGCTGCAGGTGATCTCGGCGCTGCGCCGGTATGCTCCGCGGGTTCACCGGTTTTTGGGGCGGGTGTATGTCTTTTTTGCTTTCGCTATCGGGCTGGATGGGATTGTGCTTGCCTGGAGGCCTGGGGCTGTGGGTGGGGGGCTGGACCATGTGATCATATCGATCAATGCGGTGATTATAATGATTTGTGCGTTTTTTACGATTCGGACGGCGATTCGGAGGGATGTGCCGGCGCATGGTCGTTGGGCGGTTCATTTGCTGCTGGCTATGAGCGGCGTTTGGCTGTTCCGGGTGTTTTTGATGTTGTGGCTGATGGTTTGGAGGGCGCCGGTGGGGTTCGACCCGGAGAGCTTCACGGGACCGTTCCTGGTGGTGTTGAGCGTGCTGGTTTATATATTCCCGCAGGTGTTTGTTTGGGGGTATTTTAGGGCGAGGAGATCGGGGGCGGTGGGGTTTTCGCTGTTGTTGTTTTTGATAACTGTGGGGATGGCGATTGGGATTTTTGCGGCGACGATGGGGTTGTGGCTGCCGAGGATGATGAGATAAATGATATATTTGAGAAGAGATGGAGCAGGAAACGGAAATATTTTTGAAGTCGGTGAGGACGATTTGTCCTGGTTTGACCGCAATCGAGCTTTCGCAGTTTGCCTCGAGGCTGACCGTTCAGGAATTAAAAAAGAGGGAACTGTTTCTTCAATCTGGTAAGACCCAAAAAGTAATAGGTTTTATTGCAAAAGGGTTGATTCGATCCTTTTTTGTCGACCAGGAAGGGAATGAAAGAACCGTCGGTTTTTATGCCGAAGGGGATTATGCCACCCATTACCCTGCTTTTATTACGCGGCAACCCAGCCGGTATTCTATTCAATGTCTGGAACCGACGACATTTGTTTGTTTTTCCTTCGAAGATATGCAGTGGGTCTACCAGCAGTCGCCAAAATTCGAAAGATACGGGCGGCTGATCGCGGAAGAGATTTTAAACAGGCAGCAAGCCCGTATAGAAAGCTTTGTGTTTCAGACGGCTGAGGAGCGTTATCTTGATTTTGTGAAGCAAAATTCGATGCTGTTTAGCAGGGTGTCACTGTCCAGTCTCTGCAGTTATCTCGGTATAGAGCGCCAAACTCTCACCCGGATTCGTCAGAAACTAGCCCATAAAGCATGACTTATTCAAGCTATTATTTTTCTGATAGTTTTTGACACATTTGTGTCAGGTATGCCTTTCATTTACTTCAGAGCTTTGTGTTATCAAAACGATACACAATGGCAAAGAATATCTTACTTATACTCGGGCATCCTTCAGAAAATTCCTTTTGCAATGCGCTGCTCGATGCCTATCGGAATGGCGCTGAAAGCGCCGGGGCTCATTGTCAGACCCTCTATGTTTCCCAGCTGAATTTTGACGTAAACCTTGCGGACGGATATAAAACCGGTGAAGCGATGCAGCTCGAGAAGGACCTGGTTGCATCGCAGCAGCTTATCCGGTGGGCGGACCACGTAGTTATGGCCTATCCCAACTGGTGGGGGTTTATGCCGGCCGTGACCAAGGGTTTTATAGACAGAATCTTTCTGCCTGGGTTTGCCTTCAAGCATCATTCGGGCAAAATATTTCCGGACAAACTCCTGACGGGAAAAAGTATGCGTCTCCTGGTAACGATGGATACGCCGAAATGGTGGTTCTACCTTATCTATCGCGCGTCTCAATACCAGATCCTAAAAAATATAGTCTTCGGCTATGTAGGGTTCAATCCCATCCGGTTTTCCACTTTTGGATTCATTAGAAAGTCGACCGACAAGCTGCGGAAACTCTGGCTGAGTAAAGTCCAACAATTAGGTAAACAATTAAAATAAAATATATGACACGTCCTACTGACCGCGGTGTGATTTAAATCACACTTTTTTAGTGACGTGCTTCCTTCTCCGGAGGGTATGTGGTGCAGTAATTTGCACTGTAAAATATAGAATTATGCAAACGAATATTTTTGAACCGGCGAGTGTCGGTTCTCTACGACTCAAAAACCGGATTGCGATGGCTCCGATGACAAGGGCGAGAAATGCCGATGGTATCCCCAACGATTATAATGCATTATATTATGCACAGCGTTCGGGTGCGGGGCTGATCATTACGGAAGGAACTGCTATTTCGGATACGGCAAAGGGTGTGCTGCATATCCCGGGCCTGTACTCTCCGGCGCAGGTAGAAGGATGGAGGAAGGTGACTAAGGCAGTGCACGAGAGGGGGAGCATCATCTTTACGCAGCTGTGGCATGTGGGCAGGGTATCCCATGTCTCCAATCAGCCGGGCGGGATGGCGCCGGTAGGGGCTTCGGATATCCAGGCGTCCAAGTCATTTGCCTGGGGATATGATGAAAAGGGAAAAGAGGGTTTTGTAATTGCTTCAAAACCGAGGGCGCTTTCCACCGACGAGGTCAGGCAGATCGTGAAAGATTTTGCGAATGCTGCTAAAAAGGCCATCGAGGCTGGTTTTGACGGGGTCGAGCTGCATGGCGCCAATGGCTACCTGATCGAGCAATTCCTGAATCCTTTTATAAATAACCGTGTCGATGAGTATGGCGGAAGCATAGAAAACAGGTCGAGATTCTTACTGGAAGCGGTCGATGCAATGATCGAAGCCGTGGGTAACGACAAAGTGGGTGTAAGACTTACGCCGTATGGAGGGTTGAATGAGCTGCCGCATTATGACGAAATCGAGGCTACCTACCAGTACCTTGCAAAAGAGCTGGCAAAAAGGAATATTGTCTATATCCATCTTATGGATCAGCAGTCGAAGGGCAGCCACGCTTTACCGGATGGGTTTATCGAGCGTTTCCGTTCCTGGTACGACGGGGTGATCATCCTTGCCGGCAGCATGAACAGGGAAAAATCGGAAAAGCTTATCAACGCCGGGACTATCGATATCGCTGGGTTTGGAGAACCCTTTATCGCCAATCCCGATTTAGTGGAACGCTTGCAAAACAACTGGGAGCTGACCCCGCCTAACCGTGACCTGCATTATGGACTGGGATTACATGGCTACACGGATTGGCCGACATATAGACAGAATTGATTAGTTTGTGACGTAAAAGGCATAAAAATATGAAAGCGCTGATCATTGGAGCTACGGGGGCTACGGGAAAGGACCTGGTGAATGTGCTGTTGGGAGACCCCGGCTATAAAGAAGTGGTGATATTCGTGCGTCGTCCCAGTGGAATGACTCATCCTAAGCTGACCGAAGTTTTAACCGATTTCGACAAGCTGGAGGAGGTGTCTGAGGCTATCAAAGGAGACGTTTGGTTCTCTTGCCTGGGAACTACGTTGAAAACGGCCGGCTCCAAGGAGAAACAGTGGCATATCGATTATGAGATTCCTGCAAAATTCGCTTCGATTGCGAAGGCGAATGGAGTTCCCAGGGCTGTCCTTGTGTCTGCTTATGGTGCTGCCTCTACCAGTAAGGTGTTTTATTCAAAGATGAAGGGGGCGCTGGAGGAGTATATCGGCAGCCTGGGATTCGAGCAGTATATTATTTTCAAGCCGGGAATGCTGCTTAGGAAGGATACGGACCGGGCGGGGGAACGCGTAATTGCAGGTGTGCTGAAGTTCGTGAATAGCCTGGGGTTGATCAGGAGGTTCCGGCCGTTGTCTACGTCGATGCTTGCGGAAAAGCTGGCTAAGGCTCCTGCCGTTCTTGGGGCGGGGATACATGTGATAGAGTTGGATAAGATCTTTGGATTCTAGGCGAGTGATCTGATGACTTTGCAGGGATTGCCTGCAGCAATCACATCGGCGGGTATGTCCCGGGTCACGACGCTGCCTGCTCCAATGATGCTTCTGTCACCGATGGTGACGCCCGGGCAAATCACGGCGCTGCCGCCTATCCACACGTCTTCTCCAATAGTGATGGGTTTGGCAAATTCCAGCCCTGAAGCTCGTTCTTTATGGTTGATGGGATGTGTGGCGGTATAAATCTGTACGTTGGGACCAAACAATGTGCGGCTGCCTATCGTCACCAGGCATACATCCAGGACTACGCAGTTAAAATTGAAAAATACTTTTTCGCCTGCCTGGATATTATAACCATAATCACAGAAAAATGGCGGCTGAAGCCAAAGGTCTTTTCCTGTGTTGGGAAGGAGCTCCCTGAGTATGCGGCTACGTTCCTCGTGCTGGTCTTCTCTTGAATCATTTAATTCTTTAAGCAGCAGTCTGGCTTTTAATCTTTCGTCCGCAAGCTGCTTGTCCATCGAGTCATACAGCTCACCTTCCAGCATCTTTTGTTTTTCTGTTTTCATATAGAGAAGTTATGAAGTAATTCGGGAAAGGATCAGCACCCAGTCTTTGCCGATGCCTGGTTGTGGTGCGGTAAAGCTCATGCTCTTTGCGGATTTTCGGGTTTTTTCTTCGTGGTAGCTGTTGTCGCGCGGATTGAACCAGGTGATCTTTATGCTGCCGGGTTGCAGGGTCTTGAGTGTGATCGTTTTTCCCACGGGCATGTAGACCATTATGAGGCTGCTGTCCGGGGTTTTGAATGCCGTGCAGTATGTACCTTTTTCTCCTTGTCCGTTTTCGATCATTGTCGTGTCGGGAACTCTGTTCCAGGCTCTCCATTTTTCGATAAGCTGGCGCAGATATCCTACCTGAAACGCGCCGGGCCGGTCGATCGCTTCGGTCCAGTAACGGTCGGCGTGGTTGATCTTCTCCTCCCGGGGGCTATAGAACTGCCAGATGGCATGATGGCCATAGGTCACACCGCAGGCGCCTGCGAAGACCGATCGATAGCACTGTTTCCGTACGTCGTAGTCGTTGAAATATCCATTGGCGGGGTCCCAGGTTGGCCAGGGATTGACGGGATGGTCCTCATAGTTTGGCTCTGCGTCGAGGGTTGGGCGGATGGGCAGCAGCGACCTGTCGCGATAGACGAGCTGCCAGCAGGGAACGTCGTGGCCGCTTCCGTGGCCGGATTGAAACATGTTGATGTTCAGCCAGCTTTCCCCCTGTATGAACTGAGAAGTGGAGTAGGAGCCTCCTCCGGGATGATAGGCCAGGATGCAGTGATGATCGGTACCGTCTATGATTCCTTTTGCCATCTGCCGCCAGATCGGCGTCCAGTCGGCGGAGCCCTTTCGGGCTGGACGGTCTCCGCCCAGGATCCAGACGATATTCGGAAATTTCCTGTATCGTTGTCCGATCCATTTGCCGTATGTATAGGCGTTGGAACTATCGAAGACGACGGGACCTTCTCCCCATCCGGGTGTTACCTTGTCGCCCCAGGTGGGTAGGAGACCGATAAACATATTTCTTTCCAGCGCCATCTTTAGGGTGCTGTCGATGATCGAAAAATATTGTTCGTTGGGCTTTGTGGGGTCTAGCTGCTGAAAGGGGACCTGTCCGTAGCGATTGGGGCGTTTCAATCCGTCGAATTCTGCCAGTGCGACGGCTTGTATGAGATTGAAGCCTTTTGCTGCCCGGTTGTCGAGGTATGTTTTTATCTCTTCCAGCGTCAGGCGGTGAAAAAGTTCCCAGCCCGTATCTCCCAACCAGAAAAATGGGGTACCATCTGTGTACTGCAGCATGTGGCCATCCGGTGTGACTTTTAGCTGCCCGTGCTGCCAGCTTCCCTGGGCATGGGTGAGTGTGCAGGCAAGGCAAAGAGATAAGATCAGGACGTACTTTGTCATATATGAATGTAACAAAAATACCCGGGCTTTGACCCAATTATGGTACCTTTCAAGATGCTACATCAAGAATTTGAACCTCCTGAAGAGCTACGGGATGCGATAAAGTGCTTTTGGTACAACAGCAAAGATTTCGGGGAGCAACAAACGAGCTTTGAGGTAATGCCCGATGGCTATGCCGAAATCATTTTTCATTTTGGAGGTTCGTGTAGTATTTCCTACGATGGAGGTCTGAAACCGTTGCCATCGCCTTTCATGATGGGGCTGCTCGACCAGCCTGTTCTCTTTTACACGCAAAATCGTTTAGAGATCATCGCTATCCGTTGCTTTCCCTGGACCGTGTTCGATTTGCTCGGTCTGCCGTCGGGTAAGGATCGCGTGCGCATATTCGAGCATCCCATCGCCCGGCTTCATCCCATATTGGAGAAATGGGTCCATGCCGGTAAGATAGAGGAAGCGCTGGCCCAGGTAAAGCAATATTTTCTGGATGCCCGGTCGCACGTCGCTATCGATAGCATGCTATTCAAGGCGGGCGTTGCTATGAGTAAGGCGAACGGTACCATCCCGGTGAGTCAGGTAGCGGCGGCGGCGAATGCGACGGTTCGGACGTTGGAAAGAAACTTCAAGCAGTCTTCCGGCCATACGGTTAAAGACGTGTCGGCTTTGATGCGTTTCGAACAGGTTCGAAATCGATTGTGGACGCATCCGGAGTCCAGCCTCGCCGGCCTGGCTTATGAGCTGGGCTATACGGACCAGTCTCACCTGAGCAGGGAATTCAAACGTTACAGCGGTACTACGCCGGCTGCATTTGCCAGGAAAACAAAGAAAAGGAAGCAGGCTGTGAGCGACAACTTTGTCGCGTTTGTACAAGCCTAAGACCGGCATGTACCGGAATTTTGTGTTTCAATCATTTCATATGAAAGCAACACAAAATCATACTATTTACGATGTAATCATATCCGGCGCCGGCCCGGTGGGTCTTTTTTTGGCTTGCGAGCTGGCCCTGGCCGGGTGTTCGGTTTTGATCCTGGAAAAGGCTTCGGACCCGCATTCGCCATTGAAGAAGCTTCCTTTCGGGGTTCGCGGACTTTCTTCACTTTCTGTCGAATCACTCTATCGACGCGGTCTTTTTAATGAGCTGGAGGTGCCCAAACGCCTTTTTAATCCGCACCTGGGCGCTGTGGAAGGACCTCGTCGCCAGGTGGGGCACTTCGGCGGTATCCCGTTTCGTGAAGGCAATATCGATGTCTCGCAGTGGAAGTATCGGCTGCCGGGCTCTACCGAAGCCAGCGCGATGTCTGAAATGGACGAGCTTGAAACGGTGCTGACCCGCCGGGCGGAAGCCTTGGGCGTCAGGATAAAGCGAGGATTTGCTATCGCTGATTTTCACTCCTCTTCAGAGGTGGTAACCGTTTTTTCCAGCGACCAATCTTTTACGGGTCAATGGCTCGTAGGATGTGACGGAAGCCGTAGTGTCGTTCGCAAGGCAGGCGGTTTTGAATTTGCCGGAACAGAGCCGGAATTCACGGGTTATTCTGCTATGGTCGACATTGTCGATCCTTCGATGCTCAAGCCCGGGCGAAATTTGACGTCAAGGGGCATGTACCTGCAGTCGCAGCCAGGGTACTTTGCCATACAGGATTTTGACGGCGGGGCATTTCATAATACGGGTAAGCCCGTTACGCTGGAGCATATACAAGAAGTGCTGCGTCGTATCTCGGACACCGATGTTACGCTTAGCGCTCTGCATATCGCGACTACGTGGACGGATAGGTCAAGGCAGGCTACGGCCTACCGAAAGGGCCGGGTGCTTTTAGCCGGCGATGCTGCGCATATTCACGCGCCGTTGGGAGGTCAGGGGCTTAACCTTGGGCTGGGGGATGCGATGAACCTGGGCTGGAAGCTAGCCGAGACGATTCAGGGTAGGGCTCCGGAGGGGTTGTTGGATAGCTACTATTCCGAACGCTATCCGGTTGGGGTGCAGGTGTTGGATTGGTCGAGGGCCCAGGTTGCGATCATGCGGCCGGACCCGCATGCCAGGGCGCTGAATGCGGTTATGCGTGATCTTATGGATACGAAGGATGGAGCCACTTACATTGCGGGGAGACTATGGGGTATCTATACACATTATGATCTCGGAGGGGGGCATCCGCTGGTAGGGTATAGCGTTCCGAACTTCGAGTTTCGGGATGGTGGAAGGGTTGGCGATTTGATGCACGATGGGCGGGGGATACTGCTTGATTTTGGTGAACATGCTTCGATGAAGACCTATGCGGATCGGGTTAGGTATATTTCGGGTGAGGTTGTGGATAGCTTGGGGTTGAACGCTGTACTGGTGCGCCCTGATGGAATCGTTGCCTGGGCTTCCGATGGCGAGCCGGGTTTCGAGGGGCTTGGAAAAGCTATGGACCGCTGGTTTAGATAGACAGCTGCAGGCTTTGAAGGATTAGGTCGACCCGCTGTGCGACTCCTGTTTTGGGAAGTATTTCGATGCTGTAGTTGAGGGATGTGAAGGCGTCTATTAGTCTTTCATATTCCTGGATGGCGTCCTGAAGACTATGCTGGCGTTCGGCATCGGTTACGTAGATTTCGGACCAGGGCGGCGTCAGGAATACGCGTGAATTGTATCGCTCTGCGCGATAGGTTGGCAGGACCGGCTTTCCGGTGACGGATTCAAGCGCCGATGCGGCGTCGATTAATCCCCGGTCGAAGAATACAGCTCCCGGCATTTCTTTAGCCCGATTGCGGTCCTGAAGAGATAGCTGTATGGCCCGTTCGGCAAATGCTTTGGGATTTGTCCATGGCAGGGCTTGGTCACGGCTCTTTTTGAGTTCTTCTGCGACAATGCGACGGCCTGGTTCTTCTATGACGGAATAGCCTCTTCTGTGGAGCTCTGAAAGTAAAGCCGATTTGCCACCGCCGGAGCAGCCTGAGATGATTATAAAGCGGTCCATTGTTTATTTGTTTGCCGGCTCGTGATAAAGCATTATCTGACCGGAGGGAAAGGTTTTTGTTTTTAAAAGCTTGAGCTCGATTCTGTCGGTTACGGTTTTAAACAAGGATAGACCGTTTCCTGCAATAACGGGATGGACACAGGGCTGGAATTGATCGATCAGGCCAAGCTCTGTCAGGGCTGAAATCAAGCCTGGGCTGCCGACAAAAATGTCTTTGCCATCTTGCTGTTTCAGCGCTACAATTTGTTCCTTGACGATTTCATTTAACAGCTTTGTGTTTTTCCAGGTGACGGTTTTCAATGTTTTGGAAAAGACGATTTTGGGGACGTTGTCTATCGCTATGGCAAAATCATCCATGGATTTGTCGCCGGAAGGGGTTTTGACCAGGGCTGGCCAAGCGCTTTCCATAAGCTGATAGGTTTTTCTTCCGTATAAAATGGCGCCTGCGTTTTTTAATAGATCGGTGTAGTGGTTGTGTATTTCTTCATCCGCCATCATTGCGGTGTGGTCGCAAAAGCCGTCGATCGTTATGTTCATGGCGGCAATTATCTTTCTCATATTATATGGTTTTAATGTTAGTCTGTCGAATCGGTCTTTTTGGAAAAAGACTGCATGTATTCAGTGGGAGTAAGCTGGTAGTGTTTGCTGAATACCCTTGCAAAGTTGCTTTGCGAGCTGAAGCCCATCATATAACATACCTCATAGACCTTGTACTTACCGGAAGCAAGGAGCTCGGCTGCTTTACGAAGACGGATAATGCTTATGTACTCTATAGGGCTTAGGCTGGTGATGGATTTGATCCTTCGGTACAGGGACATGCGACTCATGTTCAGCTTTTCCGCAAGGCTTTCCGTATCCAGCGTTCCCTTTGCTATATCGGCATCAATAACTTCATTGAGCTTTTTCAGAAAGAGCTCGTCCGGCGTAGATGCCCCCGGCTGCACGCGTGCGGAGGGATGATCGCTGAAATAGCGGAAAGTCGTTTCCCTGTTTTTTAACAGGCTCCCTATTTGCGCTACGAGGTATTCTTTTGAAAATGGTTTTTCAATATAAGCATCGGCCCCGAGCTCCAACCCATCCACCTTTGCCTGGATTGTATTCTTTGCGGTCAATAGAATAAAAGGAATATGGAAATATTCTATGTTCGTTTTAACTACGCGGCAAAGCTCCATTCCGTCCATCAATGGCATCATGATGTCACTGACGATCAGCTGAATCGGCTCGATTTCCAGCTTTTTCAGGGCGTCCTTGCCATTGCGGGCTTTTATAATCTGATAATTTTCGCTCAGCAGGGCTGCGGTATACTCCAACATTTCGAAATCGTCTTCGACAAGCAATAACCGATATTTCATCTTTTTCTTTTGTATTGTGTAATGGGTAGGATAAGGACGAAGCGTGTATGGTTCGCGTCGGTTTCAGCCAGCTCTATCTGGCCGTTGTGCAGATCGGTAAAGGATTTGACGAGAGCCAGCCCGATGCCCGTGCCCCCGCTTTGGCGTGCATTCCCGGTGCTAAAAAATGGTTCAAATATCTTCTCTTTTAATGAATAAGGTATTCCAGTGCCATCATTTTCAATGACCATTTTCAGCTGATTGGCCGTCACATCCTGTGTCAGCTCGATAATGACCCCACTTTCCGCATGTTTGACTGCATTGTCAACCAAATTGGTAATGACCTTTCGGAGGGCTTCTTCGTCTGCGTCGATGATTATATTCGCAGGATGTGCTATTGTCTCGCAACGAATTCCATAGGCGGATAGATAGGCTTCGTACAGGGATAGCACCTCGTCCAGCAGGCGGCTGACATTTACTTTGCGTAGCTCGAGCGTAAAGCGTTTTGTTTCCGTTTTGCGAAGATCGAGTATCTGCTGAATAAGGGCGATAA
Source organism: Bacteroidota bacterium (assembly GCA_018267545.1). Classification (GTDB taxonomy): domain Bacteria; phylum Bacteroidota; class Bacteroidia; order Chitinophagales; family Chitinophagaceae; genus Puia. Next base: position 15,941 of record JAFDYG010000452.1, on the reverse strand, counting down.
GCCGATTCGTATTCTTTTCCAGCGTCTGCACGTCGTTCGATATTTCAGGGTACCGCGCCGACTGTTTTTTCAGCTGATCCAGCGGTAGCTTTATTAGTGTCAGCGGAGTTTTGACCTCGTGTGCGACGTTTGTAAAAAAGTCGAGCTTGGCGTCGAAGATCTCTTTTTCTTTTTTGACCTGTCCGGCTCTGCGTCTCAGACGATTAAAATAATAAAAAAGTCCTACGGCGATCAGGCAATAGACTAAATAAGCATACCAGGTAGCCCAGAGCGGAGGACGAATGATCAATGCCAGGCTGGCCGTTGGTCCATCCCAGCCGGGGCTGTTCGAAGCCTGTACCGAAAATCGATAATGACCCGGTGGAAGGCTGGTGTAGTAAACCCGGCGGTTCACCGGTAGAACGGTCCATCGTTCGTCCAGGCCTTCCAGGCGATATCGGTACCGGATCATTTCCGGCGCCTGATAATTGATCGCTGCAAAATCGAAGCTTACGGTCGAACGATTATGGGGAAGCGTGATTTCCCGGACTGCGAAGGCAGAGCCGTGCAAAGGATTGTTTGCATCTGCTGCGGTCAATTCCGTATTATTTACCTGTATGTTGGTTAGAAATACTTTTTTCAAGGCCGGTCTGTCGGCTATCAGCTCGGGTCGGAAAGAGATCAGTCCCCGTAAGCTGCCGAAATAAAGCCTGCCCGAATCGTCGGTGTAACCGGAATTGAAATTAAACTGATCGCTTAACAACCCGTCGGCTGTTGAAAAACGCCTCAGCTCCGTTCCGTCGGCGTTGATTCGGGTCAATCCGCCGTTGGTGCTGACCCATATGGAGCCTTGCTGGTCTTCCTGTACCTTGAAGGTATAATTAGAGCTTAGTCCTTCCGTTTCGGTGAAGCGCCGTATTTTTCCGGTCCCCGGCTCGAAAAGAATCACCCCATTCTCCTCTGTTGCGAACCACAATCGTCCTTGTCTATCCTCGAGACTGCTGATATTGGCGGCAGATATATGGAAAGGATACGTATCGGTCAGTGCGACGCTCCGGTGCGTCATGGGGTCGAACAGGTAAACGGATTTCTGATTGGAACCGATGAGGATGCGCCCATTATGGTCTTCAACCAGTGAATAGATAAACAGATCGAACGGCGCTCCTGCCACTGAGTCGAAACGGTCCAGCAGCTTGTTGTAGCTGAACAGCCCGCCGGCAGTGCCGGCATATAGCACGCCTGACCTGCTTTTCAAAAAGGTGATCCCGAAATTGCTGCGTAGCTGGTTACCGTTTTTTCCTTTTTCATAATGACGGATTACACGATGGGTTGCAACGTCCATGAGATCGATGCCGTATTCATAGGTGCCGATCCACAGGTTAGGGCCGTCGGGCATAAGGCCGTGAATGTTTTTCGCCGCCAGGCCCGTTGGCGGATCAGTGCTGCCATGCCAGACGATACGATCGGCCGCATAAGAATACTGATAAAGACCGTCGTCTTCGGTACTAAGCCATAGTCCCTGCCTGCCATCCGGTTGAATATCGCGAACGACGTGATCCTGGAAACGGCTGCCGTCTTTTCGGTAGTACTGTTTTCGAAACAAAGCGTTCGGTGTGCAATAGTAATTGACGCCTGCGAAATAGGTTCCCAGCCACATGCCTCCGTCCTCGTCGCGGCACATCGTATAAACGGCATTGCCAGAAAGAGAAAATTCATCCGTCTCCTGCTTTTGTACATGCCGGATCGTTCGGGATGCGAAATCCAGGATGTACAGGCCCGTTTCCGTTGCACACCAGAATTGGAGCGAATCATAGGCGACGATGTCGCGCACGTACAGGGGAACGCCGTCATCCGCGTTGAGCAGGTCCGTATAGCTTCCGCTGCGTGTATCGAAGACTTTAACACCTTGTGCCCGTGTGCCGACGAGAATACTGTTCGGCCCATAAGCGGTCAGCCTGGTGATCTCAGGTACGCTGGGCGGGGGCGAATGATCGTAAAGATCGAAGAGCTGAAATTCATCCGTTGTTTCGAGGTAATGATAAATTTTACCGTCGGCGCTTCCGATCCACAACGTGCTGTCGCCGGCCAGCGATAAAGTCGTTGCGCCGAAGTAACGCTGGCGCGGGTACCGATGCAATGACTGTGTTCTACGGTCGTAGCGGTAGAGGGACCTGCCACCCACGATCCAGATTTGTTTGTGGCGATCTTCGAGAATGCTGACTACAGAAGAAATGGTATCGGCGATCAGTGTGACGACATCCTTTTCCGCATCATAGCGGTAAAGCGCATTTTCCCCACCCAGCCATAGCTGGCGCCCGCTGTCTTCAAAAATGCACTGCACCCGGTTTGGGTGCTGTTGACGACCGCTTTCCTTCGTCAATGGAATATCCTTGAAGTGATAACCGTCGAAGCGGTTGAGGCCATTTTTGGTGCCGAACCATAAAAAGCCGTGATGGTCCTGCAATGCACAATAAACGGTATTGTCGGACAAACCTTGCTCGATCTGGTAATGCTTGAAGCTATAGTTGTCGGCCGTTCTTTTCCAGTCCTGACCGAAGATGGTGAGGTGGGAGGTAAGCAGACAAACTATCGGAAGAAGAGATTTCATGCAATTTGGGAAAAATTGAATTTAAACTGTTACAAACTCGCTAAAGCATCCCGGTACAATTATTTTCCTTTGACGTACCAAATATAAAGCCATATGAGAAGATTTTTTGCGTTATGCAATCTTCGTAGAGGTCTGCCTTCCCCTGCATACCTCCTGTTTCTCCTTTCCCTCCTGCTCCTGACCAGCGAAGGTCGAGCACAAAGCCCGTTCAAGGTTGTCGGTAATGTCAAGGATTCCACCGGTAAGCCCATCGGCAAGGTCAGCGTCAAGCTGGTCGGCAAAAGCAATGGCACCTCAACCGATCAAAACGGCGCTTTTACCCTGGAGGCTTCACCCGGTGATGTCCTCGAATTGACAGCGGTCGGTTATGAAACCCTCGATACCAAACTGACCGGTCCCGGTCAATCCCTGGAATTGGTCATGCTTATCAAAAATCAAGCCCTTGGCGAGGTAGTGGTAATCGGATACGGCACCCAGCGCAAGTCCGACCTGACCGGTGCGGTGACTTCGCTCAAAACGGCCGATTTCAACAAAGGAGTCAACACCTCGCCGCAACAGCTGATCCTCGGTAAAGCGCCTGGCGTAAGAGTTGTCCAGGGCGGCGGGGAGCCCGGTTCAGGCGTGAGCGTCAGCATACGCGGGGCCGGTTCGATCACCGCGGGGTCCGAACCTCTTTATGTCGTAGATGGCGTGCCTTTGCAGAATGCGGCGCCGGTGGGCGACGGCGGTCCGGGCTTTTCCAGCGCCTTTACACCCAGGAACCCGCTATCCTCGATCAATCCATCGGATATCCAGTCTATGGACATTTTGAAAGACGCATCCGCGACGGCTATTTACGGCTCGAGGGGCGCCAATGGCGTGGTGATCGTCACTACGAAAAGCGGAAGCACCGGTAAAATGAAAATCGATTACAACGCCTACCTTGGCAAGCAAAATCCATTTCGACAGCCCAAGCTATTGAATCCGCAGCAATACATGACGACCGTCAATCAGCTGATAGACGAGGGCGCAGCGCCGGTATCCAATAAAGTGACCGGTATCACCAACGGGGGGACGGACTGGCAGAAGCAATTGTATAATACGGGACCTGTCATACAAAGCCATGATATGGCCTTCAGCGGTGGTGACAATAATACCAGGTACCGGCTGTCGATGGTCTATCAGAACCAGCCGGGTGTGCTGATCAATTCTTTCTTCAAGAACTATGGCGCCAGGCTGAACCTCGATCAGACACGGGACAAATTCAAGACGGGCCTTCGTCTGAGCTATGATTACAATGATGACCGTTACCTGGCTAACGGGACGGGGTTCAACGAGACTGCCGGGGCGTTGAATGCAGCGCTGAACTACGACCCGACGATTCCGATCTTCGACAACAATGGCAATTATACTATCTCTCCCTTTATTACCGTCGATAATCCGCTAGCCATCGCCAACGGATACACCTCTTATGGCGACCGCTATCATTTTCTCGGTAATATCTTTGGTGAATACACCTTTATTCCCGGTCTTTCGATGAAGCTGAACGTGGGGACTGAGACCTTTACGGAGGACCGTAATACGTACATAAGCCGTGTTTCCCAATACGGTCTGGCCAGCGGCGGTATTGCGAACCTATTGCATGGAAGTCGGTCCAGCTATCTATCCGAGCTGACCGCGCATTACAACAAAGATTTCGGAAAGGCTGTATTGGACGTAGTGGCCGGCGCCAGCTATCAGAAGTTTATCAATACCAATTCGCTGGCAAGTGGTAAAGGGTTTCCTTCGGATGCGGCGGCGGGGAACAACCTGGCCCTGGGTAATCCGACGCTGGCTACCAATAGCAGCTATACCGCGGACAACAAGCTGCTTTCTTATATTGGCCGCGCCAATATCGGTTTCCTCAACCGCTACCTGCTGACCGCTACGCTTCGCGTCGACGGCTCCTCCCGTTTCGGCGCCAATAATAAGTATGGCTACTTTCCGTCTTTCGCCGGCGCGTGGAAAATCTCCAACGAACGATTTTTCGAGCCGATCGAGCACATCGTACAGGATGCCAAGCTGCGCGCCAGCTGGGGCCGTACCGGTAACCAGGCGATTGGGAACTATAACAGCATTCCCACCTACGTAGTAGGCCCTTCGGCCGTCATGAACGACCAGCTTGTGTCGACCGTCGTTCCTTCCCGTGTACCGAACCCGAACCTGAAGTGGGAAACCACGCAGCAGACAGATATCGGTCTCGACTTCGGTCTGCTGAATGGCCGTATTACCGTATCGGCCGATTATTACGAAAAAAAGACATTCGACATGCTGATCAACCTGCCCATCGATCTGAGCACCGGGTTCGGTACGCAGCTCACCAATATCGGCAGCTTGAAGAACAACGGCTTTGAATTCAATATCACTTCGGTGAATACCAAAGGTAAGTTCAGCTGGCGCACAACCGTCAATCTCTCCACGATCAACAACAAGGTGACCAGCATCGGCGGTCTGCCACAGATCTACGATGGCTCCTCCATCATCAAAGTCGGTCTTCCCCTCCGTTCCTTCTTCGGCTATCGGGTGCTGGGCACCTGGCAGACCAAGGATGACCTCTCCACCACTACCGACCCGGTTAAAGCCGGAGATCCAAAGTACCTGGACTTGAATGGAGACAAGACCGTCAACACAGCCGACCGCGTAGTTCTTGGCAATTCCTTCCCGAAAATTTCCTATGGCGTCGGCAATTACTTCGAATTCGGAAAGTTCGACCTGGGGATTTTCATCGATGGACTTGGCGGGATCAAGAAATACGACAACAATTTAGCCGAGTCGCTTGCTCCGGCCAATATCCGCCGCAACCGATACGCCGAGCCCTTTCTGAATCGCTGGACGACCAGCAACCCGACCAACGAATGGCCGTCCTTTGTTCGCCAGCAGGGGTCTTTCGGCGTAAGCACCTACACCGTCAGAAATGCCTCGTACCTGCGGGTGAACAACATCCAGCTGGGCTATGACCTGACCGGAAGCAAGGCCGTCAAATGGGCCCGCTCACTCCGCGTCTATGCTACTGCGCAGAATGTGGCGATGATCAGCGGCTACCTGGGTGATCCCTCGATCAATACTGGCGGCAGCGCCAGCTTTAGCGATAGTAATAATCCCTATCCGCAGGCCCGCACTTTCATGGTGGGGGTAAACCTTGGGCTTTAATAAAACTTTTCAATTATCAACGCGATCATGAAAAAATATATCATACTAATAGCCGCTCTGGTGGTTATCCAGATGAATACCGGCTGTAAAAAAATGCTCGACGAAGATGTCTATTCCGAACTCGGGGCCGACAATTTCCTTACCAATAAGGATGGGTTGGACAAAGTATTGCTGGCATCCTATAGCGAGACTGCGCATATGAACGATTACGTGGAAAATGACCGCCTGGCTATACAGGAAATGTGCACGGACATCATGTGGCAGCAGGGCGGGGGAGAAGCCACGAACGCCATACTGGTCTATCAGTTCACCTGGGATTCCGGTCTTAGCTATCTAGGGGAGCTATTCAACGCTCCCTACCGTGCGATCCGAGATGCCAACTCCGTATTGGATAACATCGATGCCGCTGTGCTGAAAGACAGTGATAGGAAGCTTCTGCGAGCCGAGTCCCGGTTTCTCCGCGCGGTGAACTATTACTACCTGTGGGATCTCTTCGGAGGCGTGCCGCTCAGGACGTCTACCAAGGATGCTCCTGCCCTGGCAAAAGTGGATGCCGCAACCATTCAAAAATTTATCGAGGATGAATTGCTGGCTGTCCTGCCCGACTTGCCGGCTTCGGGTACCGAGGCGGCATACGGCCGTGCGCACAAGGGCGCTGCCATGGGCTTTCTTTGCCGTCTCTATCTCAATACCAAGCAATGGCAAAAGTGCTCGGCAATGGCCGACCAGCTCATCGGGCTAAATTATTTCAGCCTGTTTTCGAGCTATGTCAATATGTTCACCGTAGCCAGCGAGCGCAATAAGGAGATGATCTGGGTGCGTCCTGCCAATGCACAGTCGGCTGCGACAGGCAATCGCCGCATCGCCGTATCTACACCGGCCGATTTCAAGATGGATCCCAAATCGGGTATCACCTGGCAAACAAACTGGGCGAACTATGCTTCGGATTATCTGATGTATGATGCATATTACAATACCTTCGAGCCGGGCGACGTTCGCACCAACCTAATCATGACTTCCTTTATCAATAACGCCGGAAATACCGTACAGCTTTATGGCAGCAATCGTTCCATGGTCTGGAAATACCGTCCCGATCCGAATGCGAATGGGCAGGACCACGGCAATGACCTGGCCGTGATTCGTTATGCCGACATCCTGCTTTCCAAAGCCGAAGCGCTCAACGAGCTAAACGGTCCTTCGCAGAGCGCAATCGACCTGATCAATCTTGTCCGCAGACGGGCGGGTATTTCAGACCTGCAGCTGGCTAATTTTACTTCGGCCGGAAGCCTGCGAGCTGCAATCCTGACCGAACGCGGGCATGAGTTTTTCAATGAAGAATTGCGTCGAAGGGACCTTATCCGGCACGGAAAGCTTATAGACCTGGCCAAGGCGCGTGGCGTGACCAATGCAGCGACTTTCCGGGAGCTGTATCCTATTCCGCTGGGTGCTATGAATTCCAACTCGTTACTGAAACAAAATCCCGGGTATTAGTGCGCGATGCTAAGCTGGATGGAACCAGGCGGTGGAAGTCCGTCCCTGTCAATTGCCCATTCGGACAGGAAGATTGAAAGACAGGGGTAGCCCGCGAGGGATGCAACTGAAGCTCTTTAAAATCAGTAGGTGAGCCGTAATGCCGCTTGAGGCGTGAACACGTTCTAGCTTCGTTACAAAAGTCGTAGTTGGTTAGCTGGTTAATATATGCGAAACCTGTCACTGTCGGGGAGGAAAGAAAAATGGGAAGGAACCGACAGGACTACCGGAGTTTTAAGTGATGGCGCTCCTACAAAAGGTTGTATCCGGAACATCGGAGATCTCTGCTGTTGCCGCCGGCAAGTGGTAATGGGTATATATAAGATCAGATCGAAGTTATACCGAGGCAGCAGAGAAGTCAGAGATGCCCATAGCGTAGCTATGATCTGCAGGACAACATAACCTGCAGTAGCGAAGGGGCATTGTTGTAAAAGTGTTTTTAAAGGAGAAACGTATGCAGTCATTGACCACAAGTCTACAAAACAGTCGAACATGGGTACAAAGTACCGATGAGCGGGTACGTATGCTTCAGCGAAAACTGTATCAAAAGGCCAAACAAGACAAAACGTTTAAATTCTATGTATTGTACGACAAGATACGGCTAGAGTATTTTCTGGAGGAAGCCTATTACAGAGTAAGAGCCAACGGCGGTGCGGCGGGGGTTGACGGAATAACGTTTGCGATGATCGAGAAGGAAGGGATAATACCCTTTCTAAGTAAGATCAGAGATGAACTGACTGCCAGGGCCTACAAGGCACAGGCCGTGAGACGGGTATACATACCCAAAGCCAACGGTAAACAAAGACCGTTGGGGATACCGACGATTCGGGACCGGGTAGTCCAAATGTCTTGTAAGATGGTGATAGAACCAATCTTCGAAGCTGATTTTGCAGAATGCTCTTTTGGGTTCAGACCAAAGCGGAGCGCGAAAGAGGCGATGAAGCGGGTCAAGGAACATTTACAGGAGAAGCGGACGCAGGTGTTCGATGCTGATCTGGAAGCCTTTTTCGATACTATACCCCACGATAAGCTAATGCTCGCGGTTCAGGAGCGCATTGCGGATAAGCAGGTGCTGGGACTGTTGGAACAGTGGCTGAAAAGCCCAATCGAGGAAGATGGTAGATACACGGGTGGAAAGAAAAATCGGAAGGGAACTCCCCAGGGCGGAGTGGTGTCACCCTTGCTTGCCAATATCTACCTGAACCTGCTGGATCGGATCGTACAAAATCCGAAAAGCGAGTTTGCGAAGGAAGGGGTGAGGATAGTGCGATACTGCGACGACTTTGTATTGCTTGGCGGCACGATCTCTGAAAAGGTGCTCTACAGGTTGGAGCAAATCCTCTCAAGAATGGGTCTACGGCTAAATAGGGATAAAAGCAGACGTGTAAACCTCTGGAAAGAATCGATGGACTTTTTAGGCTTTACGGTGCGCTATGCACGGACGCCTTACAAAGGGTTCCGGAATAAATTCTGGAATATCCTGCCATCGAAGAAATCGGAGAAACGCATGCGGCAGACGATCAAGACGATCATGAAGATAAGTCGCCACACCAAGCCGGCAGTGTATGTTAAGCAACTAAATACAAAGCTACGGGGTTGGATGAATTACTACAAGATCAGTGGAGTGAGCCAAATGTACACGACGCTGGACCGGTTGGCCGGATACCTTGGAGAAACAATATACAGAAGTTTTAGGCGCAAGAGCCAGAACGGCCAAAGCAGGCACTATCGCCAAAGTGCCTATAAGAAGTTCATCTGTGAACACGGATTGATAAACTTATATAAATGCTTAGACGTAAAGGCACTGTGAATGCCCAAGACGAATTTTACAAGATAGCCGTGTGCGGGAAAACCGCTCGCACGGTTAGAAGAAGGGGGGCAGGGCAAATCCCTGTCTCTACTCTATAACGCCGAAAGATTATGAAATACAAATGGCTGATACCGTCTTTGGTCCTATTGCTTGCGGCTTGCTGGTGCCAGGGGCAATCGACCGCAAAACCTCGTCCCAATATCGTCCTTATCCTGGCCGACGACCTGGGCTATTCCGATATTGGCTGCTATGGTGGCGAATTGCAGACACCCAACCTCGACAAGCTGGCGGCGGGGGGCGTCCGTTTTCTCAACTTTTACAATAATGGCCGTTGCTGTCCTTCGCGTGCGAGCTTGCTGACCGGCCTGTTTCCGCACGAAGCGGGCATCGGAGATATGGTTTATGCCAATGATGGCCCCGGCTACCGCGGTTATCTCGACAGCAATACGGTTACGCTGGCTGAAACCCTGGGCCAGGCCGGCTATCAGACCCTGATGAGCGGCAAGTGGCATGTTGGCCACGCCGAAGGCCAATGGCCGACCGATCGTGGCTTCCAGAAATTCTACGGAATCAACAAGCACGTAGATAGCTATTACAAAGTCCTGCCAGGCTGCGAGGTCTACCTGAATGGGAGCCAGCTGATCCCCAGTACGGCCAGGCCGGTGAATACGCTCAACCCCGAAAAGGAATGGTATACCACGGATGCATTTACCGATTATGCGTTATCTTTTTTGAAACAGGCGAGGCATACCGACAACCCCTTTTTCCTATATCTTGCCTATAACTCACCGCACTTCCCGCTGGAAGCGCCGGACAGCGTCATAAAAAAATATGTCGGCAAATATAAAATGGGCTGGGACCGACTGAGGGAGGAAAAGTTCAAACGCATGAAGGAGATGGGACTGGTTCCTGCGGGTTCGGCTCTTTCTCCATCGGAAAATCCCCGATGGGACTCCCTTTCGGCCGACGATCAAAATGAAATGGATTTTCGCCGTGCTATCTATGCCGCACAGGTGGATGTCATGGACCGAAATATCGGCCGTGTGCTGAACTACCTGGATTCAACCCGTCAGATGGATAACACCGTCATTATTTTTCTCTCGGACAACGGCTGCTCGGCGGAAGAAGGGAATTTCGGACTGAACTTCGACAAATACCGTATCAAGAACTACGAGGATTGGAAGCATGAAGGCGGTTGGTCGGTCAGCCAGGGTCAGTGCTGGGCTAATGTCAGCAACGTGCCGTTCAGACTGTATAAGAAGTTTGTGCACCAGGGCGGCATCGCTACTCCGTTCATCGTACATTGGCCGGGGCATATCGATCATCCCGGCAGCTTTTCGACACAGGTGGGGCATATCATCGACCTTATGCCGACCCTGGTCGATATTGCCGGAGGTCGTTACCCTCGTACCTTTAACGGCCGGACCATCTCGCCGGAAGAAGGCATCAGCCTGCGGGCTGCATTGGAGCATCCGGGCGTCCTCGTCGCCGGGCAGCGCGATCTGGCCTGGGAACATATCGGCAACAAAGCGTACCGTGAAGGAAATATGAAGCTGGTGCTGGAGCCGGCGACCAAACAATGGGCGTTGTATGACCTATCCAGCGATCCTTATGAAATGCACGATCTTTCCGGAAAATTCCCGGAGAAAAAGGCTACATTATTAAAAAAATATGAGCAATGGGCTGCCCGTACCGGCGTCCGACCTTATCCGATAAAAAAGTCATAATGATATCGAAATCTCTTTTTTGCACCGTCCTTATCGTATTTCTGTATTCTTCTTCACCCGCACAATCCGTTGTGGGTTTGAAACATCCGGCCCGTTATTATGAATTAGCGCCCAATGTAATCAAGCCTCAGGGCTGGCTGTTGCGCCAGCTGGAAATCATGCGCGCCGGGACGACAGGGCATCTCGACGAGGTTTATGGTAAAGTAAAGAATGATAACGGCTGGCTGGGCGGCAAAGGGGATGGCTGGGAGGAGACGCCCTACTGGCTGGACGGCGCCGTTCCGTTGGCGTATCTGCTGGATGATACCGTTATGAAAGCGAAAGTGAAGCGATATGTAGATTGGTCGATCGCTCGTCAAAGGCCTTCCGGGTATTTCGGGCCGGTTACGCGCTGGGAAAGGGAGACCGGTCAGGCGGTGGATGTCGCCCATGCTGTCCAGGGCGAGGACTGGTGGCCGAAGATGGTCATGCTCAAGGTGATTCAGCAGTATTACCTGTCCACGCACGACACGCGGGTGGTTCCGTTTATGACCCGGTATTTTCATTACCAGCTACAGGCGTTGAAAGCAGCGCCGCTAGGTCACTGGACACAGTGGGCTACCTACCGTGGACAAGACAATGTGCTGACGGCGCAGTGGCTATATACCATTACAAAAGACCCAAAGCTCCTTGCGTTGGCGACGCTTATTCAATCCCAGTCGGCTCCATGGAGCGCGTGGTTCAATGGCCGCAGCTGGGTGATCAACGCCGCGGCGCATCAGAATAATGAGGACTGGATGTCGCGGCATGGGGTTAATGTGGCCATGGGATTGAAAGACCCTGCCGTGCATTACGAGCGTACGGGCGAAAAGAAATACCTGGATGCCATCCATACCGGCTTTAAAGACCTTATGACACTGCACGGCCTGCCTAATGGCATGTTCTCGGCCGACGAGGATTTGCATGGTAATGCCCCCGAGCAGGGGACAGAGCTTTGTGCGATCACGGAGGCCATGTATGCGCTGGAAACGACCGTGGCCGTCACCGGCGAAGTGCCGTATATGGATGCGATCGAACGCATTGCATTCAATGCGCTGCCCGCCCAAACCACAGATGATTACAATTGCAAGCAATATTTCCAGGTAGCCAACCAGGTCAATATCAAACGAGGCGTATTTAATTTTTCCTTGCCTTTCGAGCGCGGCATGAATAATGTGCTCGGAATGCGCAGCGGCTATACCTGCTGTCTGGCGAATATGCACCAGGGATGGGCCAAGTTCGCAACCCATTTATGGTATGGAACGTCTGGCGGGGGCCTGGCCGCCCTGGCTTACGCCCCCAACAATATAACGACAAAGGTGGGCAGCGCTGGCGAGCCGGTGACCATCCGGGAAACGACCGATTACCCTTTCGACAATACTATCACCTTTACTATCCAGACAGCAAAGCCTGTTTCTTTTCCGATCGTTCTTCGCATCCCCGGCTGGTGTAAACAGGCCGTTCTTACAGTGAACGGTAGGGCGGTGAAGGATGCTGACGGGGGCAAGCTGGTGACGATCGACCGCAGATGGAATGCGGGCGATGTCATTCGCCTAGAGCTGCCGATGCAGGTCGAGGTTTCGGAGTGGGGGAGAAATTCCCGTGCGGTGGAGCGCGGTCCCCTGGTTTATGCCCTCAAGCTTGGGGAACGCTGGGAGAAGGGTAGAGATGAAAAAGAGGGCGACTATTTTAGCGTATTTTCTACCAGTGACTGGAACTACGGACTGACGGACAGCGCGGTTGCACAACCCGGTAAAATGATTACGGTAAGACAGGTAAAGCCAGTCTCTGCGGACTTCAATTGGAATCTGGAACAGGCCCCGATAGAGCTGAGCGCTCCGGCCCGAAAGATCCCGGACTGGACGATTGTCAACGATGTCGCGCCTGAACCGGTTACCTCACGCGAAGGGCTCTACAAGGGGCGAGTCGACGAGCGGCTGGAACGGGTCACATTGGTTCCATATGGGTTTACAAAAGTACGTATCGTCGCTTTTCCGACGGTGAAATAAGATTCAGTGTTTAGTGCGGTTGCATCCACAATGTGTCACGCGCGTACTGGCGATGTCCGATTCGGTCTCTGTAGGCCTTGTAGAGATAGTAATTTGCGGTGACCTCATCGATCTTTAGCGCTATCGTATGTTTCTTTAAATAATATTGCTGTGCTTTTTTTAATGAGTCGTTTCCTGATATGAATCTCATGATAAAGCCGCAGCTGTCTACCCAATGGATGTTCCAGACGGTCGAGTCGCTTGTGACCAGGTTGGTTTGAATTAGTATCGGGCCATTAATCGTAATCCTGTACGGCTCGTGCTTGTCCGGTGATCGGGTGAAGACTGTGCCGTTTCTTAGGCCGGTACATTGGGAGTAGGATAAGAAGGGGAGTAAAAGTAGGGGAGAGAGGATGAGACGTTTCATGGCCCAAGTTTAGTGATATTTTGGTAATGGGCCTAAAATACAGGCTAACCTCCTGGGTTAGCCTGTATGATAAGGGATCTAAATAGGATTGTCCCATGCTTTCGCCATGCTGTCCTTGAGCATGTCTTCCACAAATTGCGGATACACATTTCTGAACTTTCCGGTTTCCGATGGGACTATCTTCACCATGGCGTCGATCATGTCCTGAGGGACCAGCTTCCAGTCGGGTGAATCGAGCTGTGCCTCGATTTCCGCTTTCAGATCTGCTTTTTTGGTGAAATTTACTTCATCGTCCAGCCAGCGGAAAGATGTTTCGAGCATCGTTTCATTGAAGCCGGTGGTGAACGCTCCGGGATTTATCGTTTGTACCTGGATGCCATATTTCTTCAATTCCTTCTGTAATGATTCGGCTATTGCTTCCAGCGCATGCTTAGTGGAACAATAGACGCCGAAATGGGCGGGTAGAAATAGTCCGCCCATGGAAGAGACGAAGATGATCTTGCCTTTCTTTTTCGCTTTGATGAATTTTGCGATAAACTTTTGAGACAAGGCCAAAGGAGCGAAGAAATTTGTTTCGAAATTTTTGTGTACCAGTTCTATGGGTGTTTCGAACACGGGTCCTGTTTCTCCGATACCTGCATTATTGAGCAGGATGTCGATATCCCATCTCAGCGCATTATTTACATCATAGGGGTCTAAAATATCGAGTCTTTCCACCTGTAGGTTGTCTTCGAGGCCGAGCTCTTTTGCTTTTTTACGCAGAGCGGTCGCTTGTGGGTAAATGTGTACTCCTGCGATGACTTTGTGGCCTAGCTTGGCTAGTCCGATAGCGGTTCCTTCCCCAAGACCAGTGCCTGCACCGGTTATCAGGATCGTTTTGCTTTTGGGCATAATGTTGAAATTTGATTGTTAAAAATTGATTGTGCTGTTGATTCGTGCTTGCTATCAAAATCAAATTTCAACCATATGGAATAGCGGACAAAATAACCTGAGTGATCGGTGTTATTATATTTCTGATGAGCGCCTATTGAATAATGGACAAACGAGCCTGTTTGTGTTACCAAAGTTTATAAGCGTTAGCCTGATTAGTCTACTTAAGTGAGTATATTAGCCTATGGCATTTCAATTCGATATTAAGTTAACCGAGACAAATAGTCCGCTCGTCTGGAGAAAAGTAATCGTGCCGGAGGATTTCACCTTCTATCGTCTGCACCTGGTTATCCAGGCTGTATTTGGTTGGAAAAACCGGCATTTGTTTCAGTTCTGTCCCGGGGACCATGGCTCGCAGCCTCTTATTACTATGGCCGGCAATCGGACCGACGGTGAATACCTCGATTGTAAAAAGACGAAGGTCAATGAGATCTTTACGGAGCTTGAGCAGAAATTTGCTTATATCTATGATTTCGGTGACGATTGGTTTCATAGTATAACCCTGGAGGGAATAACGGATCAGCAGCTTACGAATGCCGATTGTATCGATGGTAAGGGGGCTTGTCCTCCTGAAGATTGTGGTGGTGCTGGTGGATATTATCGGCTGAAACGTGTCATGAAATTTGCCGGTCAGCCAGGGCATGAGGAGATGCGCCAGTGGCTCAAGCTGCCTGTTGGGCAAGGATGGAATGCGAATTATTTCGATCTTGAAAAGACGAGGGCGAGGTTGCAGAAGGCTCTTTCCTAAATGCTATTATTCACTGCGTAACGACCGAACGGGATTCATCAATGCCGATCTTATGGACTGAAATCCCACCGTCAGGGCCGTAATGACAAGCGCGGTTGCGGCTGCTATGACAAATACAAGCGGGCTGATGGTGATCCGATAGTAATATCCCGCCAGCCACTGGTGAAGTAAGTAATATGCCACGGGCGCCGCAATCAAACAGCTGATACCTACCAGTACGATAAAATCGCCTGACAACATCACCAGCACCTGACCTACTGACGCTCCCAGCACTTTGCGGATGCCAATCTCCCGGGTACGCTGCTCGGCGGTATAGGCGGCCAATCCAAAAAGCCCCAGACAGGAGATAAAGATCGCCAGAGCGGCGAACACTCCCGCCAGCCGTCCGATCAGCATCTCCATGGCAAATTTCGATGTGTAGCTTTCGTCGACGAAGCTATAGGCAAAGGGATAATCCGGGTTATATTTTTCGCAAATGGTCTTCAGCTTCGCCAATGCCGTGTACGTGGATACCGTTGGCGCGAGCCGAATCGTGTATTGCCAGGACCAGGTGGGTTGATAGAGAAATAGGGCAGGTTCCGCTGCGGCAAAGGGATTTTGTGTCAGTGCGTCCTTCACTACGCCAACTATCCGCAACCGGTGAGGGGCGCCGTGGAACGAGCAGTCGAGGTATTGGTTCAGCGGCTGTTTCAACCGCATCCGACGTACGGCAGTTTCGTTGAGGATCGCGCTGATCGAATCTGCGGCTTCATTGCCTTTGAAGTTATTTCCCATGGCAAAACCGATATCCAGCGTCCGGAAATAGTCGGAATCGCCAACGGCGTTCACCGCGAGCGATAAAGGTTCGTTTGGCTGCCGCCCGGGCCAATTGTCGATTGTCAGGTGTTCGTTCGGGTCTGTCTGCGGGTTTGCCGAACGGGTCAGGTTGCTGACCACCCCGGAAGCCAATACATCCTGCTTGAAAGCCGCAAATGCGTCCGAACGGGCGCGGGATACGATTAGCCGGTT
>JAFDYG010000451.1 GCA_018267545.1 Bacteroidota bacterium | reverse complement strand
AAGGGGGGTAAGGGTGGGGGGGGGGGGGGGGGGGGGGGTGGGGGCTCTGGGCGGTTGGGGTCAGGCCTCAAACAAGAATCCCCGGCGCGAAGCCGGGGATTAAACTAACATTGTTCCGTGGGGAAAGGACCACAAGGGCTGTTTGTCAAGTTATTTTTCCAGGGGCACCGCGCCTTCGACTAAGACGGTGACCTTATTGTGAATGACTTCTACGAAGCCGCTTTGAATCGTGAAGAAAGCCAGGTGGTTGTTTTTATCTTTCAACACCTTGACCCGGCCGGCTTTAAGCGCGCTCACGAGGGGGGCGTGTTTGTCCAGTACCTCGAACAGGCCGTCGACGCCGGGCAGCTGAACGCCATATACGTCGGCGCTGAACAATTTCTTCTCGGGTGTTAATATTTCAAGGTTCATACCCAAACCCCAGAGGGGTGACATTTTGTTAAGTTAATGAGACACGAGGGCCGGGGGATTAACCGCGAGCCTGAGCCAGTAATTTCTTACCCTTTTCGATTGCGTCGTCGATGTTACCGACCAGGTTGAAAGCTGCTTCGGGATATTCGTCGACTTCGCCGTCCATGATCATGTTGAAGCCACGGATGGTTTCGTCGATGGGAACGAGCACGCCTTTCAGACCGGTGAACTGTTCAGCCACGTGGAAGGGCTGAGACAGGAAGCGCTGTACTTTACGAGCGCGGGCAACGGTCATTTTATCTTCGTCGCTCAGTTCATCCAGACCCAGGATGGCGATGATGTCCTGCAGCTCCTTATAGCGCTGGAGGATCAGCTTAACCCTGTTGGCGCAGTTGTAGTGTGCGTCACCTACGATGAGGGGGGTCAGGATACGAGAGGTAGAGTCGAGGGGGTCAACCGCGGGATAGATACCCAAGTCGGCGATCTTACGGCTCAATACGGTAGTGGCGTCCAGGTGGGCGAAGGTTGTCGCAGGAGCGGGGTCGGTCAAGTCATCCGCAGGTACGTATACGGCCTGTACGGAGGTGATGGAACCGTTCTTGGTAGAGGTGATGCGTTCTTGCATCAGACCCATTTCCGTCGCAAGGGTAGGCTGATAACCTACGGCAGAAGGCATACGACCCAGCAGAGCGGATACTTCGGAGCCGGCCTGTGTGAAACGGAAGATATTGTCAACGAAGAACAGGATGTCACGACCCTGGCCTTGTCCGTCGCCATCACGATAGTACTCGGCGATGGTCAGACCGCTGAGGGCCACGCGGGCGCGGGCTCCGGGGGGTTCGTTCATCTGGCCGAATACGAAGGTAGCCTTCGAATCGGCGAGCTCGGTCATATTTACTTTGCTCGTATCCCAGCCACCGTGCTCCATGTTATGCTTGAAGTCGTCGCCGTATTTCATGATACCGGCTTCGATCATTTCACGCATCAGGTCATTCCCTTCACGGGTACGTTCGCCTACACCGGCAAATACGGACAGACCGGCGTATGCTTTTGCGATATTGTTGATCAGCTCCTGAATAAGTACTGTTTTACCTACACCGGCACCACCGAACAGGCCGATCTTACCACCCTTGGAGTAGGGTTCGATCAGGTCGATAACCTTGATACCAGTGAAGAGAACTTCGGTGCTGGTGCTGAGGTTTTCGAAGGCCGGGGGTTTGGCGTGGATGGGGCGGCCATTTGCTTTGGAAACGGCAGGCAGGCCATCGATAGGGTCACCCGTAACATTGAACAGACGGCCTTTGATGGCGTCGCCGGTAGGCATAGCGATGGCGTTGCCGGTATCGGTAACGGGGAGACCGCGAACCAGACCTTCGGTACCATCCATTGCAATACAACGAACGCTATCTTCCCCGAGGTGCTGCTGAACTTCCAGAACCAGGGTTTCACCATTGGCCTTTTTCAATTCCAATGCATTGTAAATCTCGGGGAGTTTGCCTTCAAACTGCACATCGATAACGGCGCCGATGATTTGCTTGACTTTTCCGGTGCTTGCCATATTATTACGAGTAGGTTTTAAATTTGGCTGCAAAGGTAAGGGCCACCGAGGGAAAGCCCAAAATAGTTAAGGCCTTTTTGCTACATTTGATGCCTCTTATGCAATTGATAGAAGTTTTAAATCCCTCCCTCGCCAGGGAGTTTATCCAGGTCAACGTCGAGCTAAACCGGAAAAATCCTTCTTACATTCGACCTATCGACAAGGAAATCAATGAAGTATTTGACCCGGAGCACAACAAGGCCTTCCGGCATGGGGAGTGCGCCCGCTGGATTTTAAAGGATGGCGAGGGGCGGCTGATCGGCAGGGTCGCCGCTTTTGTGAATAAAAAATACAAAAACAAGGGGGATGACGTCCTGGTCGGGGGGATGGGCTTTTTTGACTGTATCAACAAACAGGAAGCCGCGGATATGCTGCTGGATGTGGCCCGGCACTGGCTGAGCCAGAAGGGAATGGAAGCGATGGACGGGCCCATCAACTTTGGGGAGCGGGACAAGTGGTGGGGGCTGCTGGTCGAGGGCTTCCATGAGCCGCTCTGGTCGATGAATTTCAACGCGCCTTATTATAAGGAGCTGCTGGAAAACTATGGTTTTCAGCCGTTCTTTCACCAGCTTTGCTTTGGCCTCGATCCGGCTAAGCCGCTGAGTGAGAAACTGTTAGCCCGGCATGCGGCGCTGGCTTCCGACCCGGCTTTCTCCGCCCGGCACATAGAAAAGGCGCGTTTGGAGAAATATGCCGAGGATTTTCTGGCGATCTATAACGGCGCTTTTGCCGGGCATGGAGGGATGAAGTCGATGCGGAAGGAGCAGGTGATGCAGCTGTTCAAGAAGATGAAGCCGCTGATGGATGAGAAGATCGTTTGGTTTGCGTATCATAATGAGACGCCGATTGCGATGTTTATCAATATTCCGGAGCTGAATCAGTACTATAAGCACTTCGATGGGAAGTTTGGGCTGTTGCAGAAGCTTTATTTTTTGTGGTTGAGGAGCAGGGGCGCCTGCCGGCATTTTACGGGGATTGTGTTTGCGGTGGTGCCGGAGTTTCAGGCGAAGGGGGTGGATGCGTTTATTATTGGGGAGATAGCGAAGGTGGTGCAGCCGGCGGGGTTTTATCTGCACTACGAGATGCAGTGGATTGGGGATTTCAATCCGAAGATGGTGAATGTGGCGAAGAATCTGGGGGATACGTTTGTGAGCAGGAAGCTGACGACTTATCGGTATTTGTTTGATAGGAGTAAGGAGTTTAAGAGGCATCCGATGGTGTAGGGTGTGTGGTATAGGCGGCGCGGGGTGTTGGGGGCTTGGAGTGTTTGGGTGCGGCGTGTTTGCGGCGCGGGGCGTTTGGGGTGAGCGCGGAGCGCGATATTATTTAAAGCCGGGTTGACGCCCGGCTTTTTCGTTAGGCTGTTTTGAAGCCGATTCTTTCGCGGTCGGCGAAGGATTGTTCGGCTTCTTTTTCGGCGAGGAGGGTTTCGATGGCGCCGTAGATTTTGACGAGCTGTTCGTTGTGGCTTTCGACGGTGCGGCGGATTTCCTGGATTTGGTCGGCGAGGTCTTTGTATTGGAGGGCGAACTGGCGAAGGGCGATGAAGGCGCGGACTATAAATATATTCATCTCAATGGCTTTGTCACTCTTAAGAATACTTGCAAGCATGGTTACTCCGTGTTCGGTAAACGCATAAGGATTATACTTGCTATGCGCTCCTTTTGTGTCTAAAAGGCCAAATTGAGTCCTCAAAGTCGTATATTCTTTCCGAGTAAGTTGAAACATGAAGTCTTGAGGAAAACGCTCAATATTTCTTTTCATAGCCTGGTTTAAGGCTTTTGTCGGGACTTCATATAATACTGCTAAATCAAAATCTAGCATAACCTTCACACCCCTTATTTCATAAATCTTTTGTTGAATAATTACCGGTTCCATATACATAATTTTAGCTAATAAAATTAGCAACTAGTTTTTCGATAGAAAAATGAAGTTTTCCGAATCCATGCCTTCTCAAGGCCATCAAAATCAATCCTTTATTCTCTAAGGTCACAAATTGTGACCTTAGAGATAAGTAACATGGTTTTAGAAAATTAGAGTTTTGAGGTCGCAAATTGCGACCTCAAAAAAGTAGGCGGTCACAAATTGTGACCACCTACTAAGTGTTTATCTATGCGAGGGCTGGTGCGGGAGTGGGGGTATGATCGGAGGTATGGGTTGGGTCGGGTTCGATTCGGGGGGCGAGCAGCTTGTAGAGAACGGGGGTGACCACGCGGGTGAGGATGGTCGAGCTGAGCAGGCCGCCGATGATGACGAGGGCGAGGGGGGAATAGAGGGGGTTGTTTTCGGCGACGAGGGGGATGAGGCCTCCGATTGCGGTGAGGGTGGTGAGGATGATGGGGACGAACCGGGTTTCGCCGGCCTCCTGGATGGCTTCGTCGAGGCCCATGCCGCCGCGGCGAAGCTGGTCGGTGTAGTCGACGAGCAGGATGGAGTTCTTTACTTCGATGCCGATGAGGGCGATAATACCGATGACGGCGACGAAGGAGAAGGTATTGCCGGTGGCGAAGAGGATGAGGACCGCGCCGATGATGCCGAGGGGGACGACGGAGAGGACGATGAGGGTGCCCCGGAAGGTCTTGAATTCCAATATCAGGATACCAAGGATGCCAAAGACGGTGATGAGGATAATGGCGCCGAGTCCGCCGAAGCTTTCTTCTTTGCTTTCCACTTCACCGGCGGCCTTGTAGCCGGAGCCTTTGGGGAATTGCATTTTGTCCAGCTGCTGCAGGATGCCCTGGGTCATGCGGGTCGTGTTGTAGCCATTGCGGACAAAGGCCGTGACGGTCGTATATCGGTCCTTGTCGTAGTGACGGATGCTGGTGGGTGAGCTTTGGAACTGGATATCGGCGACCTGGCTCAGGGGGATGGAAGCGCCGGTATAGGAGTTGACGTAGATCTTGTCCAGCGCGTCGAGGGTCTGGTGCGGACCGCGGGGGAGGCAGACGGTGATGTTATAGTCGTCGCCTTTTTCATTGTCCTTGCGGAATTTTCCGATGTCGAGGCCGGCTACGGCGAGGCGGACGGTGCGGTCGATCTCGTTGACGGGTACGCCGAGGATGCCGGCTTTTTCCTTGTTGACGTTGACCTTGATATCGGTCTTCAGGGTAGTCAGCTCGTTGTTGACGTACATAGTGCCTTCGGTTTTTTTGAGCAGGTTTTCGACGCGGAAGGCGAGGCTGCGCAAAGTGTCGAGGTCCTCGGAGAAGAGGCGGATGGCGATGGGGGCTTCGATCGGGGGTCCTTGTTCGAAGTCCTTTACTTCGATCTTTGCGCCGGGATAGTCCTTGAAGGTCTGACGCAGGGAGTCGATCATTTGTCTTTTTCTGTAGGGCGCCGTTTCGTTTAGCTGTATGAAGATCTGGGCGTAGTTGCTCTGCTCGTTCTGCGGGATTACATTATAATAGATACGGGGATTGCCATGGCCTACATTCGTCGCATAATTCTTTAGGTCGGGCAGGTGGTCGATGTGTTTTTCGACGTACCGGGCGACGCTATCCGTGGCGGAAAGGCTGGTACCAAGCGGGGTTTGGATGTTGACGAGGAACATGGGTTTCTCCGAGGCGGGGAAGACGCTGAAGCCGACCCGGGGAATCAAGGCCAGGCATCCGATAAAAATGCCCAGGGCTACGAGCAGGGTCACTATCGGACGAGTAATGGCGGTATGGAGGAGGCGACGATAGGAGCCGTTGATAAAGCGACGCAGGCCACGCAGGAAGAAGTTGCCTTCGGGGTGTTCGTGCGCGCTCAGGATGCGGCTGGACAGGAAGGGGACGATGGTCAGCGATACGAAAAGGGAAGCCAGGACCGTCGTTACGACGGCGGCGGGCAGGCTGCGGATAAAGTCACCGGCCGCTTCGGGCAGGAACATCAGTGGCAGGAACGCGAAGATGAGGGTGGCGGTACAGCCGAGCACGGCCAGGCTGATCTGCCGTGTGGCGGCAATGGCCGCGTCGATTCGGGTATAGCCCATCCTTAGATAGCGTTCGATGTTCTCCACTACGACGATGCTATCGTCCACGAGCAGACCCAGGGCCACGACCATGCCGACGATGCTGAGCTGATTGATAGTAATATGAAATAGATTCAACAGCACGAGACCGATGAGCAGCGAAAGGGGGATGGATACCATCACCACGATGGAAGCGCGTGGTCCCAAAGGGAGCAGCGTCAATAGCACAAGGACAATGGCGATGCCGAAATCGCGGACAAAATGTCCGAGGCGGGTGCGAACGCTCTGGGCGTTGTTGAAGCTCTTTTCATAAGCGATGGAAGGAGGCAGCTCCTGCCTGAACTTTTGCAGGATGGGGTCCATCTCTTTTTCGACCGCGAAGATATTGGTCCCGGATTTACGGCTGGCGGTAACGAAGACGCCTCGTTTGCCGTTGAGCCTTCCGATGTAATTTTGTTCTTCATAGTCGAAGGAGACTTCGGCGATATCCTTTACATAAATAATTTTGCCGCCCACGCTGCTGACGATGGTATTCTTTATTTCTTCGACCGTTTTATAGTCTCCGCTGGTCTTGACGTTGAACTTCCGGCTGCCCATGTCGACGCTGCCGCCGGGGATATTGACGTTCTCGCGCTGGATGGCCTGCAGGACGGTATTGAGGGGGATGCGGCTTTGGGAAAGGCGTTCGAGGTTGAGCGATACGCGAACCTGCTGCTGGGGGAAGGCCCAGTTGTCTACATTCTTCAGGGTCTTGATTTTCTCCAGTCTTTCCTTCAGCTTCTTACTCCATTCCTTGAGGTCTTTATAAGGCGCGGTCTCGCTGAGCAGGCCTACCTGCAGGATATTGACGTCCGAGGGGCTGAAGCGTTGGATGTCGATGCTGAGAATATCCTGGGGGAGCTCGGTGCGGACGGCGTTGAGCTCGCGGATGACGTCCTGGTATTTTTTATCGGGGTCGGTTTCGTATTTGAATTCGATCTGTATGACGGCCAAGCCGTCGTCGATGGTGGAACGGATGCGTTTGACGTCATCCATTTCGTTGAATCGTTTTTCGATGGGGTTGACGACGAGCTCTTCCACGTCTTTGGGGCTGGTGCCGGGGTAAATGACGATGGCGGAGAAGGAGGGCGCTTCGGTGTCGGGGTCTTCACCGCGGGGCATGTTGAGCAGGGAGTTGATGCCGAGGAAGGCCAGCATGACGAATACGATGAGCGTAAACTGGTAGTTGCGGACGGCGAATTCGGTGAGGCCGCGGCGCTTTTTGGCGGGGACGCCGGGCGTGGCAGGGGTGCCCGGTGTGGGTGCGGCGTCCTTTTGTTTATTCGAGTTCATGGTAATTCGTTTATTTCTTGTTCGTGGTGTTTTTGACAACAGAGCTTTCGGTCAGGTATCCTACCCCATCGGTGATGACTTCCTGTACGTTTTCGAGGCCGCTGCTGATGGCGATGAGGTCGCCCTGGAGATATGCAACGTGGACAGGGATTTTTTTGACCGTCCGCTGATCAGCGTTTAACGTATATACGAAGCCGGTTTTTTCATCTCCTTCGGCGAGGGCGGAGGCGGGGATAAAAGTGACGGCACTGGCAGAAGACGTCGGCTGGAGCTGGAGCGTACAGAACAGGCCGGGGGCCAGGCGGTGACCGTCGGGGGCGACCGTCACTTCGACGGCGTAGGTACCGCCGTTGGGGTCGGAGCCTTCGGCGAGCTTGGAGATCACTCCGGCAAATTTCACCTCCGGATATGCGTCGATCTTTATGGATGCTTTGTCGCCTTTCTTCAGGGCGGCCCAGTCTTTATCCGATACGCCGAAGCGGACGACCCATTCGTTGCCGCCGCCGGTACCGTTGAAGAGCAGGACGGCGGAGCCTGCGGAGGCGTACTCGCCTTCGTTCATGATCTTCTGCAGGATGGTCCCGCTGGAGCCGGCGCGGATTTGGGCGTACTGGCGATTGAAGCGGGCGATGCGCAGGGCCTCGTTGGAGACGTTTAGCTGCGTGCGGGCATTTTGCAATTGTTCGAGAGAAGCGACCGTGTCGCGATAGAGGTTGCTGATACGGCCTTCGTCGCGCTGTGACTTTTCGACGTTCTGGGTGGCTTGCTGCACCTGGGCGTCGATCTCGGTCAGGTCGAGCGTGGCGAGGAGCTGGCCGGCACTTACGTGGTCGCCCTCTTTTACGTAGATGCGGGAGATGATGCCGCCGATCTTGAAGGAGAGGCGGGCTTCGGAGTTGGAGGCGATGAGACCCGAATATTGCAGCGTACGACTATGTCCGTTAGTCACAACCGGGGAGATCCTGACCGGGATCGCTTCTTCTGCGGGGGGCGTGACGGCAGCGGCGTCGTGGCCACAGCGTGCCATGCTGAAGGCGAGGAGTATCGCGAGAGGGAAGCGAAGGGAGTTGAGCAGTTTCATATACTTTAGTTTGGAGGATGATTAAAATTTATAAGAAGCGTTGACGCGTTCCAGGTCGGCGGCCCTGTCGAGTACTGAGAGGCGGCCGAGAGAATAGCGTATTTCGGCGTTGGTCATCTGCGTGCGGGCGTCGAAGAGCTCGATCTGCAGGGCCTGTCCTTCGTTGTATCGCCGTTCGGCCAGGCGATAGGCTTCGCGGGCGCTGCTCACTTCGTCGGAGAGCGAGTGAAGAGTTTGCAAGGCCGAGCTGTAATTGTTTTGCGAGGTTGTTTGCTCGAGACTGACCTGCTGGGTCAG
This sequence comes from Bacteroidota bacterium, assembly GCA_018267545.1. Lineage (GTDB taxonomy): Bacteria > Bacteroidota > Bacteroidia > Chitinophagales > Chitinophagaceae > Puia. The sequence continues at coordinate 54,615 of JAFDYG010000451.1, read as the reverse complement.
CTGCTGGTATTGTTCTTTGAGCGTAGCGATGTCGATCTCGGACTGGCGGATTTTATATTTATTATCGTTTGCCTTGAACAGGGGCCAGATGAGCTGGATGCCACCCAGCTGATAAAACTGGGCGCTGTTGAAGCGATAGCCATAGCCCTGGAAGCCGATGTCATAAAAGGCGTTTAGTTTGGGGATGAGGTAGGAGCGGTTCCATTTTAGATTGGAGGCGGTGATGTTTTGAAAACTTTTTATGCGGTTGAACTCTTCGCGCTTTGCGAGGAGGGCTTCGCCGTTTCCTGGGGCGAAGGCTTCGGGGGCGGGAGCGGCGGCTCCGGCGATTGTGGTAGTTCCGGTGGTTGTGGCGGCTCCGGGGTCCATCAGCGAAGAGTCGGTGAGAATTTCGCTTTCGAGGGGCCGGTTGAGGAGGAAGTTGAAATAAGCGGCAGCGTTGCGGCGGGTGTTGCCGGCTTCGATGTAAGAAGCTTCGACCTGGCTTACCTGCGATTGGGCGCGGAGGACGATCTCGCGGGTCGCCATGTGATTCTCTACGAATTTTTGGCTGACGCGGCGGTTCTCTTTGACGAGGCCGAGGGCCGTGCTGTAGACCTCGACGGCCTTGCCGGCCTGGAGGTATTGATAGTAGGCTATGCGGACGTTTCGGACCAGGTCGCGTCGATAGATGTCGCGGTCGGCCTGGCGGGCATTGATCGTTTCGCGATTGATCTCTTTATTATGCTGCAGGTCCGTGTTGAGGATGGGGAGGGAGATCTCCATCTTGGTGTCGTGGTAGTCGTTGGGGAGGAACTGGATGGATTGGTTGGCTACCTGCGGGAATTTGTTCGTGCCGGTAAGCTGGTTGAGGCTCGAATAGACGCCGTTGAGCAGGTCGCCGACGGGGATATCCTGGGAGCGGCCGCCGTTGGCGACGGTATATTGGGAGCTGAAGGTGCCCTGGGGATAGAAGAGAGACTGGGCGCGTTTCAGGTCGTATTGGGCGCGCTGCAGGTCAAAGTTGCGCTGGTGCAGGGCGAGATTGCTGTCGAGGGCGAGGCGGATATAGGTGTCGAGGATAGGAGGCTGCTGGGCAAAGAGCTGTTGGAGGCCTGAGGCGAAGACCAAAAACAGCAGGAAGGTTAACTTTGGCATATACGTTCTATTTATTAATCAGATAAATTAACTTAACAATGTTCATTTTTTGCGTAAAAAAAGCGCCAAGTGGGCTTTTTGAAGAGTCAATTGCTCATTTGGCGGAGTGAGCCGAAGGGCGGATCGGCGGAAAGGCATGGCTTACCTGGTGAGAAAGCAAGGCCTGTCCGGGCGGCTATTTATTTGGAACGGTTATCTATTTCTATGTTGCTGATCATCCAGTTCAACGATTGTTTCAGGGCGGGCAGGATCATTTCTTTCTGTGGGATAAACTTCTCCATGCGCTCGCGGATGGCCAGGGAAACGAGGCCATGGACAAAGCTCCATACGGAAAGGCTTACCAGGTGGGGGTCTCCCTTGAGATAGCCTTTCTCCATGCACTCGGTCACGGTTGCCTTTAGACGGGAGATGGCGGAGTCGCCTTTGACCCAGTCGCAGCCCAGCTCGGAAAGCTTCTTCATCGGCTCCTCCTGGATAAACATAAGATTATAGTATTCAGGATTTTGGAGACCGAATTCGATGTAGTTTTCGCCCATTTTGTGCAGGCGGAGCAGGGGGTTTTCGATGGTGACGAGGTCCCTGTTCATCTCCTCCATCTTCTGGAAGCCGATGTCGTGGAGGCTAAAGAAGATTTCGTCCTTATCCTTGAAGTAGAGGTATACGGTGGTCGGGCTATACTCGATCAGGTCGGCTATCCTGCGGATGGTGACATTGCTGAAACCCTCTTCGACAAAGAGTTTCATGGATGCGTCCAGGATGAGTTTGCGGATCTCCAGTTTCTGTTTTTCTTTTCGCTCTAGGATGCCCATATCGAATTATTAACAAGACAAATTTACTTAACACTGTAAATATTCCAAATTTTTTTGGAGATTTTTTTGTTTTTGGCCGGGAGGCGGGCGCAGGGTGAAGCGGGTGACAGGATGGCCGGGGAGAATTATTGGCGTGGTCATTGCCCGTTTTAGGAATTGGAGGAATTGCTGTACGTTTGCTACAGGAGCTAAAATATGGATAAATTTATTGTTTCGGCGCGAAAGTACCGCCCCCAGGATTTTTCGACGGTGGTGGGTCAATCGCATATCACGACTACCCTTAAGAATGCGATCAAGAATGGGCAGCTGGCGCACGCGTTTCTGTTTTGCGGGCCTCGGGGCGTCGGGAAGACGACTTGTGCGAGAATATTAGCAAAAACTATCAATTGTGAAAATGTCACCCCACAGGGGGAGGCTTGTAACACTTGTCATTCCTGTGTCTCCTTTAACGAGGGGACTTCCCTGAATATCCACGAGCTCGATGCCGCCAGCAATAACTCGGTGGACGACATCCGGACGCTGGTGGAGCAGGTGCGATTTGCGCCGCAGGCCGGGAAGTACAAGGTGTATATCATCGATGAGGTGCACATGCTTAGCACCTCGGCGTTCAACGCCTTTTTGAAGACGCTGGAAGAGCCCCCCTCCTACGCCATCTTTATCCTGGCGACCACGGAGAAGCATAAAATATTACCTACCATCCTTTCGCGCTGTCAGATCTTCGACTTCAAGCGGATTACTTCGGCCGATACGGTAGAGCACCTGGAGGACATCTGTCAAAAGGAGGAGATCAGTGCGGAGAAGCCGGCATTACAGATGATCGCCCAGAAGAGCGAGGGCTGTATGCGGGATGCGTTGAGTATCCTGGATAAGATCGTCAGCTTTACCAATGGGGAGCTGAGCTACCGGAATACGCTGGAGCACTTGAATATATTGGACGCGGACTATTACTTCCGTATCCTGGATGCGATGCAGCAGCAGAATCTGGCGGATGCTCTTCTTATATATGACGATATTAACCGGAAGGGGTTCGAGGGAGACCTGGTCCTGAATGGGTTTGCGGAGTTTATCCGGAACCTGCTGGTTTGTAAGGACGAGAAGGTAGCGGCTTTGCTGGAAGTGGTGGAGAGTTTCAAGGACAGGTATGTGTCGGTGGGCAGGAGTGTCGAGACGCTGTACCTGATCAGCGCGCTGAATGTATTGAATGAAGCCGAGCTCAATTATAAATCAGCCAGGAATAAGCGGCTGCATGTGGAATTGGCTTTGATCAAGCTTTGCTACCTGGCGCAAGCCTTGCAGGTAAGCGCAGGGGGGGATGGAAAAAAAAAGTCTGAGCAGCTGAGGCCGGTGTCTTTCCGGAATATTCCGGCGATGGAGCTGGTGCGGGGAGCGGGCGCTGAAGCGCGCGGGGGCGTTGGGGCGGAAGCGCGCGGGAATGCGGGGGCGGAGGTGGCTCCGAAAAATGGGGGCGCTAAGCTGATTGTGGAGACGAAGGTGGCGAAAGAGCCAGAAGTGGTGAAAGAGCCGGAGAGTATAAAAGAAGTTAAAGTCCCGATAGAGAATAAAGTAGCGAGTGGTAGTGCGGCGGCGGCCGGTGGTGGTGCGGCGACTAGCGGGAATGCGGCGGCAGCGACGGCCGGCGGTGGGGCAGGACTGGCGGGAAGGGGTTCGCTGGGGTCTTTATCGAGCATAAGACAGCAGATTGCCGGAAAGCAGTCGACCAATGAGCAGGGTCAGAGCAAGAGTTTGGACGTCGAGGAGCTGCACAAGGCCTGGCAGCAGTACGCCGACTATCTGCGGGAAAACAAGAATCCGGCCGTGCAGAGCCTGGAGCTGGCGGAATTACGGATTACGGATGCCAACAACTTCATAGCGGTAACGAGCAATCCGCTGGAGCAGAAGTTTATCGAGCACGAGAAGCGCACGCTGTCGGATCACCTGCAGAAGGCGTTTTCGAATAAGGCGATTTCTTTTACGGTGATTGTGGAGGAAAAAGAACGCGTAGAGGAAGAGCCGGGGGAAAAGCCATTGAATAAGCGGGAGCAGTTTATACAGATTGTAGAGCAGTATCCGCTGGTAAAGGAGCTCAAGGATCGGCTCAGGCTGGAGCTGGATTATTAAAATTCCAGTTAAAACCGCTCCCTGATTGTTGACATATCCTTTATTGGCGGGAATTTTGCCAATTTCTATCTATGACAGGTAACTCGACACCAGCACCTGGTTCAAAAAAGCAGATTTTTCAGACAAGTTCGCCGGGCCGCTGGCAGCGGCTAAAATGGGGAGGACGGATTGTTCTTCTCGTTTTGGTATTGGGTATTGTCATTTTCTATATCGCGGTTTCGCGGAATTATACGCCTGCGGTACCCAGGCTGACGGAGCAGAGCCAGCTGTACAAAAAAGTGCTGGATACCAATAAAAGCTTTCTTCTACCCAAGAATAGTCTTGTCGAGCAGTATGGGGGCTTCCGAAAGTTCATCAATGAAAAGGTTCCGTACCGGTCGGGGGCCTTCCCGGGACAATCTAAAAAAGACTCGGAGCGGCTTGCGGCGCATCGCCTCAAACAGGCCGACACCAGCTTTCGGTCCTTCAACAAGTTTCCTGCCGGTATACGGGCGGCTTTCTATGTCGACTGGGACGCCCAGTCTTTCCTTTCCCTTCAGCAGTATATCGACAAGATGAACCTGGTTATACCGGAATGGATTTTTATCGACCCGAATGCCGACACAATTTATACCGACATCGATCAGCGTGCCTGGGGCGTGATGAAGAAGTCCGGGGTGAAGATCCTGCCGATCCTGTCCAATAACTTCAAGGAGCAGTTCAGGGGTGACGCGGTGCATCGTATCATCAACGACCCGGTGAAGAAGGAACGGCTGATCAATGACCTGGTCCGCATACTGGAGCAGAATAATTTTATCGGGGTGAACGTGGACTTCGAGGAGCTGGTCGAGAAAAGCAATGAAAAGCTGGTCGCCTTTCAGAAGGACCTGTACGAGCGTCTCCACGCCAAGCATCTGCTGGTAACCCAGGACGTCATTCCGTTCAACGAGGACTATAACTTCAAGCAGCTGGCCAAGTACAACGACTATATTTTCCTGATGGCTTACGACCAGTTTTCGGACGCCTCGGGTCCGGGGCCGATTGCGCATCAGAAGTGGATCGAGGGGGCGGTGGACGATGCGGTCAAAAACATTCCCACGCAGAAGCTGGTCCTCTGTCTGGCCGCCTATGGCTACGACTGGCGACTGGGCAAGGAGATGTCTTCCCGGACGGTGAGCTATCAGCAGGCGTTGTATACGGCCAAGGACGAAGAAGCGAAGATCGACTTCGACGACGATTCCTATAACCTGCACTACGACTATGATGACGAGGATAACGTGCGTCACCAGGTGCAGTTTACCGATGCGGCGACAACGTTCAACGCCCTGCGGTTTGCGACAGAATATGGGATTGCGGGAACGGCGTTGTGGAGACTCGGTGACGAGGATCCGCGGACCTGGTATTTTTATGACCAGGACATGCAGAAGTCGAAGATGGGGCACTTCAATTTCTCGGAGTTCAGCAAGGTGGATGCCATGGCGACCGCCGACTTCGTGGACTATGAGGGCACGGGAGAGATACTGGACATCATCGCTACGCCTACCAATGGCCGGATTACGCCCGAGGTAAATACGGGAGAGATGCTGATCAGCGAGGAGAGCTATGACAGCCTGCCGTCCAGATTCGTCGCGAGGAAATACGGGACCAACGATTCGATGAAGCTGGTGCTGACCTTCGATGATGGCCCCGACCCGAACTATACTCCCAAGATACTCGATATACTGAGCAAGTATCATGTGCCGGCTACCTTCTTCCTGGTGGGCATCAATGCGGAGAACAATATTCCGATCGTCAAGCGCGAGTTCAAGGAAGGTCATGAGATCGGCAACCATACGTTTACCCACCCCAATATCGCCAAGGTTAGCCAGGGGAGGGCCATTCTCGAGATGGAGTCGACGCGGCTGCTGATCGAGTGTATTACGGGCCGGAGCACGATCATGTTCCGGGCGCCCTATAATGCGGATTTCGAGCCGGAGAAGTGGGAGGAATTGATCCCGGTGGCCATTGCCCGCAAGAAAAATTACCTGGACATCGGTGAATCCATCGACCCGCTGGACTGGGAGCCTGGCACTCCGTCCGACAGTATCGTCGACCGGGTGATCCGGAGGAAGAACGATATGACGAGGTCGGGACTCAGCGGGAACATTATCCTGCTGCACGACGCGGGAGGGGAAGACCGGATGCCGACGGTGGAGGCGCTGCCGAGGATCATCGAGCATTTTCAAAAACGTGGCTTCAAGTTTACCACGGTGGCGGATATCCTGGGGAAGACCAAGGACGAGATGATGCCGCCGGTGCCGAAGGGAAGCGGGTTCTACCTGTTACAGGCCAATTATTATTTTGCCGAGCTGGGCTATTGGGCCAGCCATATCCTGTTCTCGATGTTTGTCGTCTTTATGGTGCTGTCGGTGAGCAGGGTTCTTTTCATTGCTTTTATCGCCACCCGGGAGCATTTCCGGGAAAAGAAATACGCCCTGGCGCCCTTCTGGCTGCCGGATGGAACGGGTGCGCCGCTGGTGAGCATCATCGTGCCGGCTTATAATGAAGAAGTGAATGCGGTCGGTTCCATTGAAAGTCTGTTAAAGGGCGACTATCCCAATTTCGAGATCATCTTCGTCAACGATGGCAGCCAGGACCAGACCTATGAAAGGGTAAGCGCGGCCTTTGCGAACAATCCAAAAGTGAAAGTGCTGACCAAGCCCAACGGAGGAAAGGCGTCGGCCTTGAACTATGGCATCAGCCAGTCGGAAGCGGAATTCGTGATCTGTATCGATGCGGATACCAAGCTGAAGCAGGATGCCGTCAGCAAGCTGATGGAGCACTTCGGGGGAACACGGGGCGGGAAGAAGGCGGGGCAGCTGTCTGCGCGGGTAGGCGCTGTCGCCGGGAATGTGAAGGTCGGCAACCAGGTGAACCTGATGACGCGCTGGCAGGCCATCGAATATATCAGCAGCCAGAATTTCGACCGCAAGGCCTTTGCCTATCTGAATGCGATAACGGTGGTTCCGGGTGCGATCGGCGCTTTCCGGAAGAAGGCCATCGAGGAAGCGGGTGGATTTACGACCGATACGCTGGCGGAGGACTGTGACCTGACCATCCGGATCCTGCGTCGTGGATATGTGATCGAGAACGACAACCGGGCGATCGCCATGACCGAGGCGCCGGAGACCTTGAAGCAATTCTTCAAGCAGCGGTTCCGCTGGAGCTATGGCGTCATGCAGACCTTCTGGAAGAACCGGGATGCTTTGCTAAACTGGAAGTATCGTGGGTTGGGCTGGGCCGCGATGCCAAATATTCTAATCTTTCAATATATCATACCTTTTGTGATCCCGCTGGCCGACTTCTTTATGGTCGTCGGTCTGCTTACCGGCAATGGCTCCAAGATTGCCGGCTATTACCTGATCTTTATGCTGGTGGATCTAGCAGTGGCTGTGGTGGCATTTAGCTTCGAGAGGGAGCGCATCAGCCGGCTGGTTTGGCTGATTCCGCAGCGATTGATCTGGCGCTGGCTGACCTGGCTGGTACTCTTCCGGGCTGTGCGCCGGGCCTTTAAGGGCGAGCTGCAGCACTGGGGCGTCCTAAAACGGACAGGCAACGTAAAAACAGTGTGATAGCAATCATTTTTGTCTTAATTTCACGGCTCGATTTGGACGAGGGTCCGATCAAACTCGAATTCATTTTATTCTAAATAAGACTTGCGTTATGGCTGAAGTTATTAAGATGCCCCGATTGAGCGATACGATGACCGAAGGAGTGATCGCAGCATGGCATAAAAAGGTGGGAGATACGGTAAAGAAAGGCGAAATACTGGCAGAAGTAGAGACCGATAAGGCAACGATGGATCTGGAAAGCTATAAAGACGGTACCTTATTATATCTGGGAACGGACAAGGGGGGAAAGATACAGGTGGATGATCTGCTGGCGATTATCGGCGCTCCGGGCGAAGATATTTCGGCCCTGGTCAAGGGTGGTGCGTCGGCTGCGCCTGCTCCTGCGGCAAAGGCTGAAGCGGCTCCGGCTCCGGCGGCTGCTCCGGCAGCGCCTGCTGCGGCTCCGTCTGGCGGCGGCGGTCTGGACCTGTCCAAGATGGAAGAAGTGATTCTTATGCCCCGGCTGAGCGATACGATGACCGAAGGGGTGATCGCCGACTGGCACAAGAAGGTTGGGGATATGGTGAAGAAGGGAGACGTGCTGGCCGATATCGAGACCGACAAGGCGACGATGGAGCTGGAAAGCTACAAGGAAGGTAAATTACTATATATCGGTGCGCAGAAGGGCGACAAGGTCGCGATCAATGCGCTTCTGGCTGTGATCGGAGACGAGAAGAAAGTTGATCTCGAGAAGATCAAGGCGGCAGCGGCAGGCGGCGGTACGGCTGTAAATGGCGGAGGTTCTGCTCCGGCGGCCCAGGAGCCTGCGCAGCAGGGTGCGGCACAGCCGGCAGCGGCTGAAACGGCTCAGCCCGGTCTGTCTTCGGGTCTTTCGGTTAGCGCCGATGGCCGTATCAAGGCTTCTCCCCTCGCCCGGAAGCTGGCGGCGGAGAAAGGCATCGATATCAACCAGGTACCGGGCAGCGGTGACAATGGAAGGATCGTGAAGAAGGACGTGGACAGTTATGTCCCCGGGAAACAGTCGGCTCCGGCGGCCAGCGCTGCACAGCCGGCATCCAGCGGCAAGCCCGCGGCTCCCGCCAGCGTCGGTCAGGTCAGCTTCGACGAAGTTCCCGTATCCCAGATGCGGAAGGTCATCGCCAAGCGTCTTGCCGAAAGCAAGTTTACCGCTCCTCACTTCTATATCACCATGTCCATCGACATGGACAAGGCCGTAGAAAGCCGGACGCGGATGAATGAAGTTTCTCCTGTCAAGATCTCCTTCAACGATATCGTTTTAAAGGCCGTGGCTATTGCGCTCAAGCAACATCCGGCTATCAATAGCAGCTGGCTGGGAGACAAGATCCGCGTCAATCACCACGTGAACATCGGTGTTGCGGTGGCTATCGAAGACGGGCTGCTGGTGCCGGTGGTAAGATTTGCGGATACGAAGAGTCTTTCGCAGATCGGAGCCGAAGTAAAGGATCTCGCGCAGCGTGCGAAGGCCAAGAAGCTACAGCCGGCAGACTGGGAAGGAAGCACCTTTACTATTTCCAATATGGGGATGTTCGGGGTAGACGAGTTTACGGCGATCATCAATCCGCCGGATGCTTGTATCCTGGCTGTAAGCGCCATCCAGCAGGTTCCGGTCGTGAAGAACGGGGCTGTAGTTCCGGGGAATGTGATGAAGCTCACGTTAAGCTGTGACCACCGGGTGGTGGACGGAGCAACGGGCTCTGCATTCCTTCAGACGGTGAAAGGCTATCTGGAAGAGCCTTTGCGAATGATGATCTAGTACGGCGTTTGACCGTTACCGATAAATATTTACAACAGTCCGGCGTAAGCGCTTCAATGAAGGCTTACGCCGGTTTAGTTATATTTCTATAAGGCCCTCTGAGTGTTATCTCTTACCCAGGGCAAGTTTTACCGGTCCCCGAAGCGGGATATTTCCGACTACTGTATTTTTAAAGGGTCAGTTTCATTTTACAAACCAAACCACCTTTGACTGTTAAGGCCCCTGCGTAGTAGTTTAATTTACTGTTTATGAAACAATACCTTAACCTACTCCTGAAGTTAGACCAGTTTATTCGTACAAGAGGAACGGGTTCTCCGCCCGAATTTGCCCGCAAGATGGGAATCTCTGAACGTAGTCTCTATGAGTATTTGAAAGTTTTGAAAGAGCTGGGGGCGCCGATCAAGTTCTCCAGGCAAGATCATTCCTATTATTACGAGATCGAGGGACAATTTCACATTAACTTTCAGTGAGATGACCACCAGACCTGTCTAAACGCAAAAAGCCCCCTCATAGAGATGAGGGGGCTCATTAAACCTTATCCTTTTAGGTCTTCTATAGAAATAAAAGGCCCTTAAGAACTGTGTCCTTGCTGTTCCAACCAAACTTCGGAACTTAAAAAAATTATGCTGAGGGCAGATGATCGAGGATATAAGTGTAAACCGTTAACGATACAAATATAGGACATTTTCTGAAATGGTCTAATTAGACCGCAATATTTTTTTAGAAAAATTTCTTCTTTTTTTTGACTCAACAGATAACCAATTGACTATCAATAGCACACTGCAATATTTTGTAGTTATCCACAAATACCTATCTTTGCTTTCGTTATTTTATTCCTTTCTAATCACTTTCGTGACAACCTTCTGTCAGTTACATACGCCCGAAGGATATTGATGAGTAGATGGGCTTTTATCAATTTTAAATAGTAATTACTTTGTCATTTCAACATCTCAATCTAATTGAGCCTTTGTTAAAAGCATTGGAGGGTGAGGGATATACTACGCCTACACCGATCCAGCAACAAGCAATACCTCTTTTACTGGAACGAAAAGACCTGTTGGGCTGCGCCCAAACGGGAACAGGTAAGACGGCTGCCTTTGCATTGCCGATCTTACAATTGCTTTGTGAAGATGCGGCCGGAGTTACGGCCGAAACCCGTACGGGCGGTTCCCGTCCGATTCGTGCGCTGGTGCTTACGCCTACGCGTGAGCTGGCGATCCAGATCGGGGATTCGTTTGCGGCTTATGGCCGGCACACCGGGATGAAGCACCTGGTCATTTTTGGCGGCGTGCCTCAGCAGCCGCAGGTTCATGCGTTGCAGCGCGGCACCGATATCCTGGTGGCTACACCGGGGCGGTTGCTCGACCTTATCGATCAGAAGTACATCAACCTTCAAAATATCAAGTACTTTGTACTGGATGAAGCGGACCGTATGCTGGACATGGGATTCATCCATGACGTGCGGAAGGTGCTCACCAAGCTGCCTGCGAAGCGTCATTCGCTGTTCTTTTCGGCCACTATGCCGCCGGAGATACAGAAGCTGGCCGATGCGATCCTGGTGAACCCGGCGAAGGTAGAAGTCACGCCTGTGTCTTCTACGGCCGAGACGATACAGCAATCCATTTTCTTCGTCGAGAAGAAGGACAAGCGTTCGCTTCTGCTCCACATTTTAAAGACTACGGCCATTCCTTCGGCACTGGTATTCACCCGCACCAAGCATGGGGCGGATAAGGTGGCCCAGGGGCTGGTCCGGGCCGGTATCCGCGCCGAAGCCATTCATGGCAACAAGTCGCAGAATGCCCGGCAGCGGGCGCTCCTGAATTTCAAGAGCAGACAGACCCGGATCCTGGTAGCGACCGATATTGCCGCTCGCGGTATCGATATCGACGAGCTGACACACGTCATCAACTTCGAATTGCCGAACGTTCCTGAGACTTACGTACATCGTATAGGACGGACGGGAAGGGCTGGCGCCAATGGAACCGCGCTTTCTTTCTGCGATGCGGAAGAGCGGGAGTTTCTCCGGGATATACAGAAGCTGATCGCCAAGACGATACCGGTGGTAGAAGATCATCCGCACGTAATGCAGGCGGGGTTATCCGGTGCTACGGTCGTAGCGGCTGGTTCGGGAAATTCTTCCGGAAGGAATGGAGGTCGTGGACAGCAGAATGGAGGCCGGGGACAGCAGTCCGGCAATAATAATAATTCACGCGGAAGGGGCGGCAATGGGCAGCAGCAGAATCAGGGCCGGCCTCCGAGGAGAGAGCAGCAAGGCGGTCATGGAAAGAGGCCCGAGCAGCAGCAGGCTGGTGAGCGGCCGATTGGCGCAGAGCGTCCAGCTGGTGCAGAACGGCCGGTTAGTGCGGAGCGTGCGGTTGGTGCCGAGCGTTCGGCTGGAGCGGAGCGCCCGGTCAAAGCAGAGCGCCCGGTTAGTGCGGAGCGGCAGGCTGGTGCAGATAGGCCCGTGAAGAAAGATCGTCCGCCGATGGAAAGGAGAAATCCGGACCAGCCGAAGAGACGCCCCAATCCGGGGATGTTGACCGCGCCTGCGCCCAAAAAAGATGTTAAAATTCAAGACGCGAGCGATCTGGGAATGAATATCAACCAGAGCGCGGGCGACGAGAAGTGGTAGCCGGTGGTGCAAGAGAGGAGAAGTGATAGAATTTGCCTAGTTTAGCGCTAAATCATTGGATGAAACTTTACCTCTTGCTGCTTATCGGATGGCTGTCGGTGGGGGCCACGGAGCCTGCTTACCGGGTGGAGCGGACGGACGTCCAGTCTCTGCTTTCCAAGGAACAGTATGAACAGTTCTTTCCGCACCATCATCCACTCTATAGCTACGAATCATTTATAAAGGCGGCCGCCAGTTTTCCTTTATTTGCCGGAGAAGGTGATCCTTCTCAGCGTAAACGGGAGCTGGCGGCTTTTTTTGCGCATGCTTCGCATGAGACGACGAATGGCGGAGCCGGTGCGCGCGGCGGGCCCTATGCCTGGGGCCTTTATTATACCGATGAGCAGGCCTGTTTGACCGGCCATTGCAGCGTGTACAGCACGGCGGGGACCAGCCCTTATCAACCCGTTGCCGGCAAATCTTATCATGGACGCGGCCCCTTGCAATTGAGCTATGCCTATAACTATGGCCTGGCGGGTGCAGAGTTGGGGCTGCCGCTGCTTGCCAAGCCGGAGCTGGTCAGTCACGATGGGGTCGTCGCTTTCAAGACGGCGATTTGGTTTTGGATGAGGGCGCAGAAGCCCAAGCCTTCGTGCCACGACGTTATCTGCGGCAAATGGCAGCCCGATGCGGAAGACCAGCGGCTGGGTCGTGTTGCGGGCTTTGGCATGACCATCAACATCATCAATGGCGGCGTAGAGTGCAAGAGTCAAAACCCTGAGATCAAGGGTAACCGGGAGGACCGGATTGGCTTTTACAAGTACTTCGCCGGTTTTCTGCAGGTGCCGGTCGAGAAGGATTGCGACTGTGCTACTATGGCCCCTTATGGAAATTAGGATAACAAGTCTGCATAAACTATGAATTTCTCCAAAACGGGTTTGCTCCGAAGCTGGCAAACCAAAAGTCTTTCCATCGTCTTATTCGCGTATGTTTTGATCGCTTTGATCTCGACCTGCCAGGATATGTTTGCCGGTCTCAAAGTATATGTACCTGGCGGGCGGGCATACATCACGTATAATAACTTTCGCATCTTCAAGTTCTCCTTTTACCACCTGGTGCAGGGGAAGGATATCTATCAGCTATTTCCTGAAGACCACTGGGATCTATATAAGTATAGTCCGGCTTTTGCGCTTTGTTTTGGTTTGTTAGCCTGGATGCCGGATTGGCTGGGGCTTCTGTTGTGGAACCTGATCAATACTATTTGCCTGTTTGCCGGAGTTCGGCTTTTGCCGGGGCTCAGTGATCAGAAAAAGAGCTGGATACTTTTGTTTTCGTTGCTGGAGATGCTGCTGTCCATACAGAATACGCAAAGCAATGGATTGATGGCGGGGCTGATCGTGCTGGCGTTTGCGCTGGCGGAGCGGCAGAAATATGTCTGGTCAACCCTTTGCATCGTTTTCTCGTTCTATATAAAAATCTATGGCGCTTTGGCCTTTATCTTCTACCTCTTTTATCCGAACAAGGGACGTGTGGCGGCGTGGTCCATCTTCTGGATGGTACTGTTCGCACTGTTGCCGCTGTTGGTAGTGCCTCCGCATCAGCTAGGCTTTCTGTATCACAGCTGGCTGGACCTGTTATTGAACGACCGGTCTGCGTCGGTGGGGATGTCGTTGATGGGGATATTGGAAACCTGGTTTCATTTGTCCCCTTCCAAAAATGGTGTAGCGTTGGCGGGACTGGTTCTCTTTCTGCTGCCCTTGATACATATACGACGCTATACGGATTATACCTTTCGGCTTTTGTACCTGGCTTCGGTCCTGATCTGGATGGTGATCTTCAATCACAAAGCGGAGTCTCCCACTTTTGTGATCGTGACGGCCGGGGTCGGCATCTGGTATTTTTCGCAGCGTCCCGACCCGGTGAACCGGATTTTGTTACTTCTATCTTTCCTCCTGATATCTATGTCTGTCTCCGATCTCGTCCCCGCGCCGGTGCGCAATGACTTTATACGGCCTTACCAGATCAAGGCTGTCATGGGCGTCGTGGTGTGGTTCAAGATCTTCTATGAACAAATTATGCTACGTTATAAACCCGTTCTATGAGGAGACTACAAGCTTCGACGCTGCAGCTGTTGCGCCTTCCGTTTTCGTTCTTTTTGATGCCGGTATACTGGTTTGCCCTGGGGCAGACCGTCGACAATCGCAGCTGGAGCCGGGCTTTGCTGGTCTTCTGTATCCTGCACTTACTGGTCTATCCAGCCAGCAATGGCTATAACAGCCTGATGGACAGGGATACGACGCCCATCGGGGGGTTGGAGAAGCCGTTACAGCCTACGCGGCAACTTTTCTGGGTGACGCTGGTTATGGATGTGGTGGCGTTGCTCCTGGGGCTATTTATCAGTCTTTATTTTGTGGCGGGGCTGGCGGTATATATTCTCGCTTCCAGGGCGTATAGCTATCGGGGCATCCGGCTAAAGAAGTATCCTTTTTTGGGCTATCTGACGGTGATCAGCTGTCAGGGGGCGCTGGTATTCTTCCTGGTGTATCATGGCAGCCATGCGGCGATCGCGCTGGAGCAGAGCCTGCAGGCGCCGGTAGAGGCGATGGTAGCTTGTTCTTTGCTGCTGGGCGGTTTTTATCCCCTGACACAGATCTATCAGCATGATGCGGATCGAAAAGATGGGGTGAGGACGATCAGTATGGTGCTGGGGCTCCGGGGGACATTTGTTTTTACGGTAACTGTTTATACGATTGCTTTTTTGCTTTTGGCGCATTACTTCTTTCTAACCTTGCAGATAACAGAATTTTATGTACTGGCAACCTGCATGCTGCCTGTGATCGTTTACTTTTTGATATGGGCTGTCAAGGTGTGGCGGGACCCTGGCCAGGCGAGCTTTGGTAATACGATGCGGATGAATCTGATCGCGTCGGTGTGTACGAATGTGGGATTTATCGTTTTGTGGTGGATGGGGGTTTGAGGGGTGGGTTTGCGGGGGTGTGGCGGGGCGCGGGCTTTTGCGCGGCGCGGGGCTGCGCGGAGTGCAGGCTTGTGGCGGGGCGCGGGCGGATGGCGGGGGCTGGTCTCATCTTTGCGGCTGTAGAATACGTATATTTTATTAATCCTCTTATTTTGAGTAAGATCGTATCGATAGGAACTGCGGTACCGGCGTATCAGCACCGGCAGGAGCATATCTTGCCGTTTATGCAAAAGATTTATGCGCTGGACAGGGATGGCGGGCGGAAGCTGAAATTTCTCTACCATCAGAGCGGGATTGATACCCGTTGGTCGGTGATTCCGGATTATTCCAGGGATATACGGGATTGGGAGTTCTACCCGCCGACTGAAAACCTGGAGCCGTTTCCGTCTCTGGAGATGCGGATGGAGGTATATCAGCGACATGCGTTGCCGTTGTCGCTGCAGGCGATTGAAAAGTGCCTGGGGAATGTGGCTCCGGCGGACATTACGCACCTGATAACGGTGAGCTGTACCGGAATGAGCGCTCCGGGGCTGGATTTGGAGCTGGTGGAGGCACTGGGCCTGGCGCCTACCGTATTTAGGACGTCGATCAATTTCATGGGCTGCTACGCCGCGGTGCATGGGTTGAAGCTGGCGGATGCATTGGTTCGGACCACGCCGGATGCGAGGGTATTGATCGTCTGTACGGAGCTGTGTACGCTTCATTTTCAGCAGGAGCCGACCCTGGACAATATGTTGTCGAGCTTACTATTTGCCGACGGGTCTGCGGCGGTGCTGGTAACCCCGGATGACTATCCGGAGAAGGGGCTGAGGCTGAGTCATTTTTATTCGCAGGTGGTACCGAAGGGGAAGGGAGAGATGACCTGGGACCTTTCATCGACCGGTTTTAAGATGACGTTAACGAATTATGTCATTGATTTGCTTCGGACAGACTTTGCGGGTCTTGTCGAGAATGCTTTGCGGAAGGGTGGGAAGGAGCGGGTCGAAGTCAGCCATTGGTGTGTTCATCCTGGCGGGAAGAAGATATTGGATGCTATCTATAAGAGTCTTGAATTTACCAATGGGCATCTCGATGAGAGCTATGACGTGCTGCGGCGATTCGGGAACATGTCCTCTCCTACTATTCTATTCGTCCTGAAGGAGATGCTCGATAAGATGGACTATGGCCGGTCGAACTGCATATTTGGAGCGGCTTTCGGTCCGGGGTTGACGATGGAAACCTTTATCGGGGAAACGATCTAACGCAAACGTATATGTCATCGAATCAACCCGATTTTTCACGGAGAAGTTACGAGAAGGAGCTGTTGGACCTGGGAGATATTCCGTTTACGGATGTCGAACGGAATATGCAGGAGCTGGATACGATCAATACCTGGTTGGGTGGTCATGCCATCAGCATACGGGGGTTGAAGGATTTGGTAGGGGACCGGCAGCGGGTCAGCATTTGCGAGATCGGCTGCGGGGGAGGGGATAATCTGCGGGTTTTGAGCCGGTGGTGCAAGAAGAGAGGGATCGAGGTGGAGGTGGTAGGCATCGATATCAATGAATCCTGCGTGCGGGTGGCGAGGGAGCGATGGGGAGATGGGCAGGCGCAGTGGATACACTCGGATTACAAAAAAGTAGTTTTCGGGCGGAAGCCGGACATCCTGTTTTCGTCCTTGTTCTGTCATCACTTTACCGATGAGGAATTGGTGGAAATGTTGCGATGGATGGATCAAAATACGGGCGGGGGTTGGTTTATCAATGACTTGCATCGTCACCGGCTGGCCTGGTGGTCGATCCGGTTGCTGACGAGGTGGTTTTCGCGGAGCTACCTGGTGAAGAATGACGCCCCCTTGTCGGTGCAAAGAGGGTTTAGCCGGAGGGAATGGAAGAAGCTGTTACGGGAGTCAGGGAGAGAAAAGTATTCGCTGCGGTGGATGTGGGCGTTCCGGTGGCTGGTGGAGGCAAAGGTTTAAGCGAGCTATTTATGTACGACGCAATCATAGCTGGCGGTGGACTGGCGGGGCTGGCGCTTTCGATTCAACTGGCGAAGGCGGGCTACCGGGTAGCCGTATTTGAAAAGGAAACTTTCCCTTATCATAAGGTTTGCGGGGAGTATGTCAGCCTGGAAAGCTGGAACTTCCTGGAGGAGCTGGGGCTGCCGCTCAGTGACTGGAATCTGCCGGTCATTCAGCGGCTTTTGATGTCTGCGCCGAATGGGCTATCCTTAGAGCATGAGCTTCCGCTGGGCGGGTTTGGTATCAGCCGGTACAAGCTCGATACGGCGCTGGCGGAAATCGCCCGGTCGGAGGGGGTCGAGCTATACGAAGGGGTGAAGGTGACCGATATGGCCTTCGGGAAGTCGCAGTTTGCTGTAGAGACCAGCAAGGGTACCTTTTTCTCGACGGTTGCCTGCGGAACTTTTGGGAAGCGAAGCAACCTAGACGTCAAGTGGCAACGTACCTTTATCAGGAAGAAGTCTGCCCGGCTGAATAACTATGTGGGCGTTAAATACCACGTGCGGGCGGAGTTTCCGGAGGATTTGATCGCGCTGCATCATTTCAAGAACGGTTATTGTGGGATTTCCAGGATAGAAGACGGCCTGTGTAACCTTTGTTATATGACGACGGCGGAGAATCTGCGAGCCAGCGGTAATTCCATCCCAGAAATGGAAAAGGCGATCTTGCGGCAGAATCCCCACCTGGATCGGTTATTTTCATCGATCAAACCGGTATTCGAGCAGCCGGTGACTATATCGCAGATCAGCTACGAAAAGAAGACGAAGGTCGAGGAGCACATTTTGTTTATCGGCGATGCTGCGGGGATGATACCTCCTTTGTCGGGGAATGGGATGAGCATGGCTTTGCATGGGAGCAAGATAGCTTTTCAGTGCATTCACGCATTTTTACAGGGGCAGCTGGCAAGATATGAGCTGGAGCAGGAGTATACGGATCAATGGAATAGGCAATTCGGCCGGAGATTTTGGATGGGCAGGCAGCTACAAAGCTTGTTTGGAAGTGAGTCTCGTACCAATCTTTTATTATCTTCGCTAAGGCCTTTCCCAAAGATAGTGTCGTTTTTAATCAGACAAACGCATGGACAGCCTTTTTAGCAGGCGCACCCCTACCCTATATCCCACCGAAAAGACCTCCAAATCCTTTGACTGTAAAGGCAATTCGATTGTGTCGGGTGGGGATCCATGCGGCAATAATGACAAAAATTAACTGGATGACGAAACAGGTCTTATTGGGGTTCTTACTGGGCTTGGTGGGTTATTACGGAGCATATGCGCAAGATTATCATGCAGTCGAGGGTTCCCCCTTTGCCGGGGCAATGGGGGTATCGAATAATCCGGCTTCTATCCTGTCTACTCCGTACAAGTGGGATTTCACCATCCTGTCTACCCAGCTGAAGAATAGCACCAATGCGATTAAATTCGGCAACTACTCCTATCTCTCCCATCCGGATACCATCGCATACAAGTGGACTCCGGGCAATATCCGACGTTTTGCTTCCGTCAATTACAATCTGCATCTATTCAACGCCCGTTTTTTGTTGGGGCGCAAGCAAGCGATTTCTTTTGGTCTTAACCTGAAGAGCTATACTACCGTTCGAACGGGGTTGACCAATTACAACGATACGCTGAAAGATATGAATGACTTCTTCAGCATCAATGGACCCAATACCGTTTATGAGGCCCAGGTCGCCAGCAGCACCTGGATGGAGCTATATGCCACCTATAGCAGGACCATTTGGGACGATGGCTTTGGACGGCTGAACGCGGGAGTTACGTTAAAGGGCATGCGAGGGCTTTCGGGGGCTTTTGCGCAGCTGAGGAATGGCGGAATCAACCGAAATGCGCTGCCCACGGGAGAAACCCTCTACAACCTGCTGGCCGGAAATTTCCGCTACGGCTATTCCGCCAACTACGACTACTGGCACGACAATCAAAGCACCTCAAAGAATTTGAGCGATTTCTTAGGCCATTCGCAAGGCGGCGTAGCGATGGACCTGGGGGTAGAATACCTGGTGAAGACGCAGGCGCTGAAAGCTCCGGACGACGACGATGACGACTATTGGGATTATGAGTGGAAGCTGGGGGCCAGCCTGCTGGACATCGGCCGGAACAACTACATCTATGGCACGCAGAGCCGGTCGGCCAGCACTCCTAAATCGAACGTTACGGATGTCGACCTGAATAAGAAGTTCGATAATACGGGAAGCTTTGCTGAGTTCAACGATAGCCTGTCTACGATCGTAGATGATTTTCAGACGCTGACGGGGCAGTTCAAGATTTGGAATCCGGTGCGGCTGGTCCTCAATGTAGATCGTCCCCTGCAAGACCATTTTGCCATAAATGCCAACCTCACCCTTAACCTCGGAGGAAACAACAAGGGGAAGACTTTTTATACCAAGGAGATGACGCTGCTGGCGGTTACGCCCCGGTGGGAAACGAGAAGCCTGGGAGGATATCTGCCTTTGACCGTGACGACGGATGGCAAGGTATGGCTGGGGGGAGCGTTCAAGGCCGGGCCGGTGATCTTTGGGGTACATAACTGGGCGACCGTCTTTTCAAAGACCAAGGCGCAGAATGGGGGTTTCTATCTATCGTTTGTAGTTCGTCCGGGGAAACACAAGGGCGGATTCAAGCAGAAGGAGGATAAGATGTATACTTGTCCTAAAGATTAAACCATGAAAATCGTTTTGACCGCTTGTCTGGTCTTTTTTTCTTTTCAGTCTATATGTGCACAGGTTCGTGAAAAAGAGCCGGTGTTTCAGCGGGTGGAAATAGAAGCCAATTTCCCGGGTGGAATTCGCGGCTGGCGGGAGTTCGTGGCTACACACCTGAAATATCCTGCCAAAGCCATTCAAAAGAAAATCGAGGGACGGGTGATACTGCGGTTTATCGTTTACAAAGACAGCACGCTGGCAGACTTCAAGGTCATGAGTGGCAATTCCATATTAGCGGAAGCGGCGCTGGCTATGATAAAGCAGAGTCCGAAATGGGTGCCGGCGAATCAGAGTGGGCGGCTGGTGAATTCCTACAAATTACAACCGGTTGATTTTAAGCTCAAATAAGGCTCTGCGGCTCATGGCTGACGGCTTGAGAGAAGGGGCGGGAAAACAAACTTTCAAATATTTTTGAAAGTTCAGAAAAGTTATTATCTTTGAGTCAGAAATCAATGAAGGGTATGCAGCTGGCAGAAGCAAAATCACAATTTATAGCGAACTGGGGAAGATTTGGCTCGAATTGGGGCATCAACCGGACGATGGCGCAGATACATGCGCTGCTGCTGGTGAGTCCCGATGCGTTGAGCGCTGATGAGGTGATGGAGGAGCTTCAGATCAGCAGGGGGAATGCGAATATGAATCTGCGGGAGCTGATCGACTGGGGGCTGGTTCAGAAAGTGATTGTGGCGGGGGAAAGGAAGGAGTTCTTTACGGCGGAGAAGGATATCTGGAAGGTGGCGAGGCAGATCGTGAAGGAGCGGAAGAAGCGGGAGCTGGATTTGATGATTCCGGTGTTGAAGGAGCTGAGTGATGTGGAGGGGGATAAGAAGGATCGGGCGGTGAAGACTTTTACGGACACGATACAGAATATCCGGAAGTTTAGCGAGCAGGCGGATAAGACGCTGGATACGATGATTAAAGCTGATGAGCATTGGTTTTGGAGCAGTTTGATGAAGTTGTTTGGGGCGAAGCATTAGGTGTGTTGTGGTGAGCGTTGCGATTGGGCGCGTTGTAGGATGGGACTTGAAGTCCCTTTTATTTGGATTCAATGTTTCAATATTTTCTGAAAGTTCAATAACAATATTTATTCAATACCAAAATTTACAACTATGTCTTACATTATTATTTGCTACAGCGTTTATCTGGTTCTTACGGTTATCCTGACTGTTTGGGTGGCGAGGACTTTGTTCCGGAATGGAAAGGTCTTTTTGATCGACATCTTTCATGGCAACGAGGATTTGGCCAAGGCGGTCAACAATCTGCTGCTGGTGGGCTTCTATCTGATCAATATCGGCTATGCGGTGTACACCCTGCGGATCGAATACGACGTAACGACTGCGCGGGTGCTGATCGAGGAGCTGAGTCTCAAGATCGGGGCGATCATTCTTATCCTGGGCGGGATGCATTTCTTCAACATGTTCGTGTTTTTTAAACTGCGTAAGAAAGCATTGCTGGAGAAAAAAACGGCTGGCGCTCATTTTGTCTATCCTGGTGAAAATCCTTCGAAGGGCATTTATTAATCCTCTAAACACTGCACAATGAAAAACAAGAAGATCATTATTGCGGGTGGTACGGGCTTTATCGGTCAGGCGTTGGCCGCCCGCTGGGGGAAGGAGAACAATGTGATTATTCTTAGCCGTCAGTCGGCTACGGCCGCTACGGGCAAGAACAATGGTTTTGGCAAGCGATTGCTGACTGCGGACGATGGTTACTATATCACCTACTGGCATTGGGATGGGCGTTTTGTGGAGAAGCACTGGGCGGAGGAGCTGGAGGGAGCCGATCTGGTGATCAATCTGGCGGGTAAAAGTGTGAACTGCCGTTATACGGCTGAGAATAAGAAAGAGATCTTTGATAGTCGCACGGATGCGACGCGGGCCATCGGGCAGGCGATACGGGAGGCTACGGTGCCGCCGAAGCTGTGGATCAATGCGGCGAGCGCTACGATCTACCGGCATGCAACGGATACGTCGCAGGACGAGTATACGGGAGAATACCAGAATGACTTTTCAGTACAAGTGTGTAAGCGTTGGGAAAAGACATTCGATGAGCAAAGGACGCCTTTTACGCGGAAGGTGGCGATGCGGATGGCGATTACACTGGGGCAAGGGGGTGTGATGGTTCCATATCTCAACCTTGTAAAGACGGGGCTTGGAGGGCGGCAAGGCAATGGGCGGCAGATGTATAGCTGGGTGCATATCGATGACGTCGGCCGGGCGATCGAATGGTTTCTGGAACATACGGAGCTGGAAGGTGTGTTCAATCTGGCGGCGCCGGGACCTGTGACGAACTCTTACTTCATGTCGACGCTGAGAAGGATCACCGGTCATAAAATTGGACTGCCTGCTCCGGTCTGGTTGTTGAAGCTGGGGGCATTGCTGATCGGTACAGAGACAGAGCTGATATTGAAGAGCAGGTGGGTGGTGCCGACGAAGCTGCTGGAGACTGGGTTTACGTTCCAGTATGCGCGGGTGGATGCGGCATTGCGCTCGATCGTGCGGAAGATGCCAAGACGATTGTATCATTTCTTTTAAACTTACTATTATGAGCCTTTTACAAGATGCGCGGTTGAAAAAGGTCGTGTGGAAGGATTTGACGCGGTTGAGCCTTAGACAGCGATTTATCGAAAATAATATTACGCTGCCCTGGTTGCTTCTTTCCTGCGGACTTGCTTATTTCCACTACTATCTTCTGGCCCTGCCCTTTTCCTTTCTTTTCTTCCTGACGGGATTGCGGCAGGTACACAATGGGTTTCATTATACCCTGGGAATCGGGAAGCGGTATACGGGATTTACGCTGTATATGAATAGCCTGCTGATGATTACGTCCATGCATGCCGTTAAATTCAATCACCTGCGTCACCACAAATACTGTTT
Organism: Bacteroidota bacterium; assembly: GCA_018267545.1. Lineage (GTDB taxonomy): Bacteria > Bacteroidota > Bacteroidia > Chitinophagales > Chitinophagaceae > Puia. The sequence goes on along the minus strand of JAFDYG010000451.1, from coordinate 32,011 downwards.
GAAGGAGGGAGACGTCGAAGGGAATTGTGCGAAGATGAAGCCGGTTCGGGCGCTATTGTATGGGCCGGCATTTATCTATCGTCTGCATGCGACGGCTTTGCGAATGGGTTCACCGGCTATTCGGCGCGCGGTGGCGGGAGAGCTCTTTACGGCTTTTTTTGCGGTGTGGACGGTGCATCACGACTGTGACGAGGAGGTCTTTGCCCGGTCGCTGCATAAACGCTGGAAGAACAGGCTTACCTATAACATGTTCTATCACCTGGAGTATCATTTGTTCCCCGGTGTTCCGACAATCCGGCTGCCGGAGCTGTCGGCGAGGATTAGAGAAAAACTGCCGGACGTAACCATTAAAGAAGTTTTTTAAATTGCTCTTATCATGAGAAAAAAGACCAAGTGGTGGCTCGTGATAGCCATCCCAGTTGCTTATGCGCTCTTGTCCCGGTTGTTTTTCGGCGCCGGGAATATTGCGGGTCTTCTGCCTGCGGTGATGTCCATCAGCTTTCTGGCGGGCGTTCCCTTTGTGGTGGGTTATCTGACGGTAATGATATCGGACCCGGTAAAAGCGAGGAAGACTCGCTATTGCATCTTTATGCCCTGGCTGCCGCTGTTTGCTTTTATGACGGTGACGTTGATTTTCCGTATCGAAGGTGCGGCGTGCTGGATAATGATTATGCCGCTTTGGATGATCGCCTCTTCTATCGGGGGATTGGTCGCAGGAAAGAAAAGAAGGAAGCAGTCCGACGATTCGCAAAAATTGCAGGGGAGCTGGGTTCTGTTTCTTCCGATCGTGTGTGCGCCGGTGGAGAAGCTGCTGCCTTTGCTGCCGGCTCGATATGAAGCCTATACTTACAGCGACATACAGGCTCCGGCGGAGCGGATATGGAGCAATGTGGTGCGCGTACGGACCATCGCTCCGGAGGAAGACCATGGGGGGTTGACAAAGTGGATGGGTTTCCCGAGACCGATAAGGGCGGAGCTGGATTACACCGGCGTAGGGGGGCGGCGACAGGCGATCTTCAGCAAGGGGCTTGTCTTCGAGGAGATCGTGAACGACTATGCGGAGCAGGAGCGGATGCGGTTCTCCATTAATGCGGACCCGTCAAAGGTTCCACCGACGGCGATGGATGAGCATATCGTTATCGGCGGGGCGTATTTCGACGTGCTGGATGGAACTTACCGGCTCGAGCGGTTGGGGTCGGGTGTGTACCGATTGCATCTATACAGTCATTGGGTCCTAAAGACACCGCTCAACTTCTACGCCAGCTGGTGGGCGGGTTGGATCATGAAAGACATCCAGAACAATATTTTGCAAGTGATTCAAACAAGATGCGAGAGGAATTTGTAATTTAGGCAGACTATGTCAACATCCGTAAAAAAGACGCTCGTGCTTGGCGCATCCGACAATCCAGACCGCTATAGCTATCTGGCTATGAATCGGTTGCGAGTTAAGGGGCATCCCGTGGTGGCAATCGGCCGGAAGCGGGTACGGGCGGGGGACATCGAGATCGAGACCGAGAAGAAGGAATATGCGGACGTGGATACGGTGACTTTATATTTGAGTGCAAAGAATCAGAAAGAGTACTACGATTATATCCTCTCTCTTCATCCGAAACGGATCATCTTCAATCCGGGTGCGGAAAATCCAGAACTGGAACGGTTAGCGCAAGAAAACGGCATCGAGCCGATGGAGGCATGTACGCTGGTGCTGCTGAGCACGGGGCAGTATTAGGGCCGCGGGCGGCTTGCTGTGGATGTGATTTGCGGCATCCGCGGCGGCTAGTTTGCCGGGCAGCTTAATAATACATTAACGTTTAGACGATTTTGTGAATAAAGAGTTTTTCGGTAAATTCGAAAAACCTATTTCAATATGCTATGGCGAAAATTTAATGGCGATCTCATCGATCTACCCATCATTGAAGCCGTTGAAAATGCAATCCGTCGAGAGACGGATAAGGGCTATCGGCTGAAAGTATGCATCGGCACTGACTCCCAGGTAAAAGGTTTGGAAACGGAATTTGCTACGGTCATCGTCTTCCTGCGTGAAGGACATGGAGGTTTCATGTTTATTCACAACGAGAAGACCCGGCACCAGTACACGATCAAAGAGCGTATGCTGGTGGAAGTAGCAAAGAGTATCGAGATTGCGTATGAGCTCTGCAATCTCTTTAACAAGTATAATGTCGATATGGAGGTCCATGCAGACATCAATACGAATCCGAGCTTCAAGAGCAATGATGCGTTGAAGGAAGCAATGGGCTACATACTTGGTATGGGCTTCGCCTTCAAGGCTAAGCCGGAAGCGTTTGCCAGCAGCAGCTGTGCGAATAAGGTTGTGAATTAGTCAGTGCCCTGACCGTAGCGCTCGCTACTGTGGCAGGTCGTGCCAAAACACGGCCCAGGGGCTTGTCTCCTCTCTTCGAAAAAGAAATTCTCAAAATTTATTGTAAACAATGGGGGGTGATCGGGCAGTGCGGGAGGGCCGGCCGCGGGGTTTAGTCCTGGGTGTGAAACTCTTTGTTCATCTCGTCGATCAGGGAGAGGATCTTGTCGCGGCCCATCTTTTTGACGGCGCTGGTGACGAAATGCTGGGGGAGGAACTGCCAGGTTTGGCGCATCTTTTCGAGGAAGGCTTTTACGTTGGCGGCGACGGTGCGTTGATTTTCTTTGTCGGCCTTGGTAAAGACGAGACAGAAGGGGACTTGCCAGGAGCCCAGCTTGTTGACGAATTCGAGGTCGATTTTTTGCGGCTCGTGGCGGCTGTCGATAAGTACAAAGACGTTGACGAGGTTCTCTCTTTTCCGGAGGTAGTCTTCGATCATCCGTTCCCACTTTTTCCGCTGGCTTTGGGAGACTTTGGCGAAGCCGTAGCCGGGCAGGTCGACGATGTACCAGTTGTTGTTGATGCTGAAGTGATTGATCAGCTGGGTTTTTCCGGGGGTGCCGGAAGTCTTGGCCAGCTTTTCGTTGCTCATGAGCATGTTGATCAGCGAGGATTTGCCTACGTTGCTTCGGCCGATGAATGCGTATTCGGGCCGGTCCGGGGCTGGGCACTTGGTGTAGTCAGGACTGCTGACGACGTAAACGGAGGAGAGGATATCCATACTGATTGAGCGAATTGGGTTCCGGCCAATTCAAGGGTGCAAGATACATAGTATTTAGCCGCGGTGGCGTACCTTTGTGGCCGCTATGGCCAATTATTCGCATGATAAGATAGTCCCGTTCAAGGATTCGGAGCTTGGGAAGAAGCAGCAGGTTGCTGAGATGTTCGATAAGATTGCGTTTAGGTATGATTTCCTGAACCGGTTTTTGTCGGGGGGGATAGATATTTACTGGCGGAAGCGGGCGATAAGGGAAGTGGGTGCACGCGCGCGTGCAGAGAGCGAGGGCGCCGCGGCGGGCGCGGGTTCTGGGGTGAGTGCGGGTGCGGGTCAAACTATCCTGGACGTGGCGACGGGTACGGGGGATATGGCGATTATGATGGCCCGTTATTTGTCTGGTTCCAGGGTCACGGGTATCGATATTTCCAAGGGGATGCTGGAGATCGGCAAGCAGAAGGTGGGCAGGCTGAAGCTGGAGGATAGAATTACGCTGGAGGCGGGAGATAGCGAGGGTATTCATTTCCCGGATAATCATTTCGACGCTGCGACGGTCGCTTTTGGAGTGCGCAATTTCGAGAACCTGGAGAAGGGGCTGCGGGAGATGTGGCGGGTGTTGAAACCGGGGGGAAGATTGGTCGTGCTGGAATTTTCCCAGCCCAAGACGCCGGGGGTGAGGCAGGTATACGACTTTTATCTACGGCTGGTCGCGCCGAACGTGGGGAAGATGGTGTCGAGCAACCGGGAGGCGTACCAGTATTTGAATGACTCGGTAAAAGCGTTCCCGGAAGGCGAAAATTTTATCCGGATTTTAGACGGCTGTGGGTATCGCAATACCCAGCACAAACGTTTAAGTTTGGGAATCTGCTCGTTATACATTGGGGAAAAATAAAAAAGTCCCAAAAAACTGTTATAGTCCCTCAGCCGTGGCAATTATTTTTCTCTTTTCCCGTTATTTTTGAACTCCAAGTCAAGCCTATAGAGATTATTTACCCTCAATCTATTGCAAAAATCACCGGACGCCCAAGGGGCGAAAGGGGGATTATTTGATTATCAAGTATTTATGAAACTATCCGGATTTAACAAAAGAAGGGGTCTCTATATTGCCGTACTACTATGCGGGGCGTTGCTGGCGGGAAAGGGGGCTTCGGCCCAGCTGCGGGACTATCTCAATCTGCCCGATCACGACAGCAAGCGATATTACCTGGGGATTGGCTTTATGTATCTCAATTCCCACCTACAGGTAAATGCGCACCCGATGTTTCTGCAAAGCGACAGCGTCATGTATGTGAACCCGGTGAATTCGGGTGGGTTTGGGGTGTCGGGAATGTTTACTTTCCGTGTGGCGGAGCACCTGGAACTTAGAGTGGCTTTTCCTGAATTCATGTTTGCGACGAATAATATCACCTATCACGTCAACTATCCGCCTTCGGGGGAGCAGACGGTGGCGACCAAACAGATACAGTCGCTTTTGCTGGGTTTTCCGGCGCAGGTAAAATTCCTTTCGGATCGCATCAATAATTTCCGCGTATATATGCTGGGCGGCATCAATTACCGCTATGACCTGGCATCCAACTCGTCCGCACGCAAGGCTGAGAACCTGGTTAAGCTGCAGTCTTCCGATTTCAGCGTCGAGGCGGGGGTGGGCTTTCAGTTTTATTTCCCGGTTTTTATTCTTTCTCCTGAGCTGAAGATCAGCCAGGGACTGAAGAATGTTCACAGCCGTGATCCCAACTTACAGTACTCCAATGTGATCGACAAGATCAAGTCCCGCATGGTCGTTTTCTCGCTGATTTTCGAAGGGTAGGTGGCAACAAAATTGCTGGTAGACGGTTAGGCAATATTATGGAGAGCTACAATCGTCACCAGGAAATCGTCAATGGCCTCACGCACGCGGCAGGTGTGCTGTTTGGCCTGGCGGCTCTTCCAATTCTTCCGGGACTGGCGACGCTCCATCAAAATAATGCGGGGCTGATCGGTTCCTGTGTTTATGGAATTTGCTTTTTGCTGGCCTTTGCTTCCAGCACGTTTTACCATTTTGAAAGAAGACCTCGCCGGAAAAAGGCGTTGAAGGTATTTGATCACATTAGTATTTATTTTTTTATCGCGGGGACCTATACGCCCTTTCTTTTAGTCTATGTCAACAATTCGTTCGGCATGACGCTGCTGACCGTACTCTGGGTGTTGACGGCAGCGGGTGTTATCTTCAAGGTTTTGTTTACGGGTCGGTTCGAGATCGTTTCCACCATCATATATCTTGCGATGGGCTGGATAATGGTAGCAGGCGGGCGGAGATTTTTCGATCATTTGCCGCATGAGGTAGTGGTTCTTGTATTTGTCGGCGCCGGCCTTTATTCGATCGGGGTGTTTTTCTATCTCTGGGATAAATATTTATACACCCATGCCGTTTGGCATGTGTTTGTGCTGGCGGCGGCGATGTGTCATTATGTGGCCGTGTTTCTGGCGATGTAGGCGCGGCGGGTAGGGCGCGCGGGGTTATTTAGCCACGCGGAAGCCCTGGTTGCTGAAAGAGGCATGGATATTCACTCTTCCAATATCATAAGACGTAAAGAAGTGGCAGGCGTGTGAGCTGCACCACCAGGAGCCTCCTCGTGCATGGGCCAGGGTACTTTTTTCATTAGCGTCTACCTTTCCGGAACAAAATTCGAAGACGTTGCCGTACATGTCATAAAGCCCGAGGGGATTGGGGGCGAAGGAGCCTACTGGGGAGGTGTACATGTATCCGTCGGAGCTGTCGGCCTGCAGGTGGTCTCTGCCGTGCCAGATGTTAGCGTACTTGCCGATGAGGTTGTCATCGCTTCCGAAGAAAAAGTCGGTCCTGGTTCCTGCGCGGCAGGCTACCTCCCACTCTTCAAGGGTAGGCAGGCGGACGCCGGCCCATTTGCAATAGGCCTGTATATCGGCGTAGCTGATAGAGGTGACCGGGTGGTCCATTTTGTCTTCGATACCGCCGCGGCTGATTCCGTTGGGGTAGCGCCAGTAAGCAGTGGAGTCTTCCTTCCATTGAAATTCATCCAACCCGGGAACAAAGATCAGGGCGTCGTGTCTTTTCTCGGCATCGGTTTTATAGTCTGTTGCTTTTATAAAAGCGTAGAACTGCCTGTTGGTCGTTTCGTAGATGGCGATATGGAACGCTTCGAGCTTCACCTTGCGCCGGGGATTTCGGAGAAATCCCTTTTTACCGATGATGTATTCGCCTTTGGGTATCAGCACAAAGCTATCCTTTACCTGTGCATGGACGATGGTACAGGTGAATAAAAGGAGGAGGTATAGTCCTTTACTTGCCATTGTAAAAGTCGGTCGCGCGTTGGATGATGAGGTCTTCGTTGGCCTTGTTCAGGTCGAGGTAGGCAGTATAATAGTTGTTATAATTTTCCTCAACGGAGGCGTATAATTTTTTATACGAAGTCGATTTCATGAATTCGGGATATTTATTCTTTTCCATCAGAAGCAGAAGGACGGTAAGGATGTCGCGGTCATTTTTGTCACTATTGTAGGTCGTGATGAGGAAGGGAATCATTTCTTTGGCGTTGATATCGACGATGATCCATTTGTAGTTTAAGCCGACGTGGTGGCTGCGGTCGATGCTTTCTTTCATGATACTCATCACCGAGTCCTTGTTTTTTTCGAAGAATTTCATCTGTCTTTCACTCCAGTGGTCTTCGCCGAAAACATCGGGAAGGTGCCCGAATATTTTCTTCTGTTCATCCTGCAGGGTGGGTGTTATGTCGCAGTTCTGGCTATTGGATTCCGGGTAGGTCATATTATAGGTGAACTTCTCCCGCAGGGAAAGCGATTCGTAGACCTTGGGGGAAAGGGCGGTGGTAGTTACGTCATCGTCGTCCCTTACCGGCTTGACCTTTGCCGCGAGGGACTTGACTTTTTCCAGGCCATAGGGTGGCGTGGTCAGGCGGTGTCTTTGTTTGTGATAAGCCTGGCTTTCTTTGCTGGGTTCTTTATAGTTATCGTCCTGGGAAAAACAGGAAAGGCCGATTGTCAGGGTCAGGAGGAGAAGGCAAATTCGGTTGGACATGGTTTGCTGTTATTTGTTGCTATAAAAATCGAGTGCTTTCTTTTGAATCACCAGCGCGTATTCAGGTTTGAAATTGATATAGGCGTTATCCATTCGTCCGGACTGCAGATACAAATCCTGGTAAAATGAAAGGCCGGTCATAGGCAGGTATTTTGCGTTACTCATCAGCAGTAACAGCGCTGTATGGATATCGTTATCCGGTTTATGTCTGTAGGCGTTCAGGAGCGCGGGGATCGCTTTTTTAGCATTAAGCCGGACGATGAGTCTTGCGTAGTCCAAATCAAGCTCATGAGAGTCTTGAATGGGTCTGAAGCCTATTGCGGAACAGATCTGATAGAACGACTCCTTGTGGTTCATGTTGTAGTCGAACTTTTCGCGGAGGGTGAACGACTTATAGGTGCTTGTGCTAACGGTATCTCGCTGTCCCAGGCAGGACAAGGAGGTCAGCAGGATGAGCAGGGCGTGAAGGGTCTTTATCATAAGACGGGTTTACCGACTAAAGATAAAGCCATTTTTCGGTCCATGAAATACCCTTAATAATCATACTGACGGCGGAACATATTGATCCGGACGCCGGCGGTAAATACCGCAGAGCTGGAGCTGTGGTAGGTATTGGTCGGGTCGTTGACGGAATAGTGGCGGTACATGGCGGATAGCTCGAGGAAGAGGTTCTCCTTCCATTGATAGGACACCAGACCGGAGACATTGATACAGGTAGCGGGGGTGCCGCCGCCGATGCTGAAGTTGTCGTCGCGGGGGCGGGTCCGGTAGTCTTCGAAGATATTGCCGCCGAAGTTGATGCCGGCGGAGTCGAGGCCTTGTTTGTAATAGATGACCTTTCCTTCGAGGTTCCATTTATAGGCCGGCTGGTAGCGTGCGATGCCGAGGATTTCGTAGAAGTTGGCCCCGAGGGGGTGCGCCAGGGGTTGGTTGTAGTGGCTGAAGTTGGAGACGGTGTCGTCGTGCGAGTAGGTGAAGGGGCGGACTACATTGGTCTCGAACTGCAGGTCTAAGTTCTTTACTTCAAAGGCGTCTACGTATTTGACGCCCAGCTGGAGGCCTTGCTTGTTGACCCAGCTGCCGCGGCCGTAGTGTACGATTTGGTTCAGGACGAACTCATTGAACAGCAGCTGTCCATAGATTTGGGTGGCGTGGCCGATATTGGCCTTGAAGTCCAGGCCGATGGTGGTCTTATCGGGGCTGCCGTTTTGCTGTTGGGCGGCGACGAGGAAGATGACCGGATTGAGGTAGGAGAAGTCATAGTGATCGGCCCGGCTAAAGACGACGTTCTCGTAGAGACCGAGGTTCAGCCAGGGGGTTGCATTGATATTGAGGTGGTGGACTACGGCGTATTTCTTCGGGTATTGATAGTCCCGGTTGGGCTGGGTGGCGTGCTGGCTGGTCAGCTCCATGTAGATGGTCTGGTAGTTGAGCTTCCAGATGCGGGTGTTGAACTTCAGGAAGAGATAGGGGGCGCTGAAGTCGCTGAGGAAGAGGCTGCGGTAGCCATTGCCGATGAAATTTTTGTCGTATCCAAACTGGAAGTCGATAAACTTCCAGGCGTTGAAGTAGATCGAGGCGCGGTTGTCGAAATAGTCGAAGCCGGTCCCGCCGAAGTGTTTGTAATAGCCGGCTCCGGGGACGGCGTCGAACTGGGCGGCGCGTTGCTGGAACCAGGAGGGTCCGCGTTCTTGATTGTCCGTGAGGTAGGCCGAGAAGCCCAGCTTGCGGCCGATCATCCCGCGGAGGGTAAGCCCTTTGGAATTGAGGAAGACCCGGGATTTGCTGTTTCCGCTGCCGGTTTCAAAGGACTGGGTTTGCTGTATGGCGGGGTTGATGGCCAGGAAAAAGTCTTTTTCGTTGACGGTATAGAAGTTGGCCTTGTCCTTATAGAAGGTATTTAGCCAGGGGCGTTTGCTGACGAAGCTATCGGTGTTACCGGTCACCCATTCGACGTTGTTCATCAGTAGGGAGGAGAGGTTCTGGCGGTCGATGGGGGAAAGGTGGTAGAAGTAGTCGTAGGGGTAGAATTTATGCAGGGAGTCCGACATCTCGGCTACGCGGACGGCGAGACGGCGGCTGATGGGTTTGGCGGTGCTGATGTTCAGGTCGGGGTCTTTTTGGAGCAGGATTTCCATTCGGTCGAGGAAATGGTCGAATTTGGAATCCTGGGGAAGGAAGGTAGATTGGGCGCGGCCAGACCGGGGCAAGAAGCTGGCGAGCAGTAAGGCGACAAAAGTTGCAATTCTTAAAATTATCCGATGTCTTAGAAGGGTTTTAATAAATTGCGTCATAATGTTTATCAAATAAGGGACGATCTAATTTTCTTTATGCGTAATTACTTGATCAAGAATATTGCTATAGTCAACGAAGGTAAGATTAGTACGGCAGATTTACTAGTCAAAAACGGCCGGATTGAAAAAATGGGGACGGGGATCCAGACGGACTTCGCTGTCACGGAAATCAACGGTGAAGGCAAGCATTTATTGCCTGGGGTGATCGACGAGCAGGTGCATTTCCGGGAGCCGGGACTAACCCACAAGGCTACCATCTATACGGAAGCCAAGGCGGCTGTCGCCGGGGGTGTCACGTCGTTTATGGAAATGCCCAATACGATGCCGCCGGCGTTCACACAGGAGCTGCTGGAGGAGAAGTATGCGATCGGGGCGCGGAGTGCGCTGGCCAACTATTCCTTTTACATGGGCACTTCGAATGAAAATGCGGAGGAGGCCTTACGGACCAATGAGAAGAAGCGGGACGTCTGCGGGATCAAGATCTTTATGGGCTCCTCCACGGGCAATCTGCTTGTCGACAACTACCTGACCCTGGACCGGCTGTTCCGGGACAGCGAGGTGCTGATCGCCACGCACTGTGAGGATGAGAAGATCATCCGGCAGAACCTGGAGCGGGTCAAGGCGGAGGGCCGGGAGCTGACCGCAGCGGACCACGCCATTATCCGGGATGCGGAAGCCTGCTTCGAGTCTTCTCTTACCGCCATTCAATTTGCGCAAAAACACAACAGCCGTCTGCACGTCTTCCATCTATCCACCGAGAAGGAGATGCAGCTCTTCGGAAATATGATACCGCTGGCCGAGAAGCGAATCACGGCTGAGGTCTGTGTCCATCACCTGCACTTCACCAGTGAAGACTATGCGCGGCTGGGCAATAAAATCAAGTGTAACCCGGCCATCAAGGCGCCGAATAACCGGGAAGCGTTGTGGAAGGCCTTGCTGGATGACCGGCTCGACCTGATTGCTACCGACCATGCGCCGCATACCCGCGAAGAGAAGGAAGGCCCTTATGAGCGGGCCCATGCGGGACTGCCATTAGTACAACACTCTCTTTTGCTGATGTTACACTATGTGAAAGAGGGCCGAATCAGCCTGGAGAAGGTGGTCGAGAAAATGAGCCATGCCGTGGCTACCTGCTTCCGTGTCGCCGAGAGGGGATATATCCGGGAAGGGTATTTTGCCGACCTTGTTATCGTAGACCTGAACCGGCCTTCGCGTGTGAGTCCGGAGAATATCCTCTATAAATGTGGCTGGAGCCCCCTGGAGGGGTTCGAGTTTCCGGCGACGGTGACCCATACTTTTGTAAATGGGCATTTAGTTTATGGAAATGGGGCCTTCGATGAATCTCACTGGGGGCAGCGCCTGCGATTCAACTATTAAAGGTAAGACCATGGATATCGACATCACCACGTACGAGGACCTATCCCTTTTCAGCCATGAGGAGGAATTTTCGATTTTTCACAAGCTGGATTTTACGCGTACCACGCAGGGGAAGGACCTGCTGCTGGATTATTTCAACCGTCCCCTCGATAAGCTGGACGCCATTTTGGAAACGCAGAAAGTGATTTCGCTGATCCTGGCGAAGATCGACCAATGGCCTACGGCTATCAGCAATGGGACGATCATGGTGATGGAGCGGTTTTATGAGACGCCGGTGGACGATATCCCGGAGGGGCATAATCTGCCGGCGGCGCTGGCGTATAAAGTCTTTCACGGTCCTGATTATTCGATCGTCCGGTATTCCGTATCGCACTTTGCCGACTTTGTCCGGGGATTGAACCAGCTGGTCAGCCTGCTGGAGGGGCCGGACTGCCCTCCCCTATTGGGCGGTTTGTTACAGCGCATCAGGAAGGACCTGGACCAGGAGACGCTGCAGTCATTAGCGAAGCTGAAGCAAGGGGTGAAACTGAATCCGGTCCAGGTGATTCAATACGGGAATTTTTTGCGATACCGGAGCAAGACGGCCATGCAGAGTCTGATCGAGATCCATAGCCGGCTGGACGCCTGGTATTCGATGGCGATGGCGATGCGGCGTTATGGGTTGAGCTTCCCGGCCTTTGTCGACCAGGAAGACCCCTATTTCGAGGCGACCGGGCTGTACCATTTGCTGTTGCCGCATCCGGTGGCTTATGACGTACAGCTGGACAAGGAGATGAACTTTCTTTTTCTGACGGGGGCCAATATGGCCGGGAAGAGTACATTTATCCGAAGCGTCGGGGTCGTCGTCTTTCTGGCCCACCTTGGAATGGGCGTGCCGGCGAAGTCGATGCGGCTGAGCCTTTTCGACGGTATTCTCAGCAATATCAATGTCGTCGATAACATTACAAAGGGGGAAAGCTTCTTCTTCAACGAAGTGCAGCGGATTCGCAATACCCTGGAAAAGATCAGCGGTAAAAAGAAATGGCTGGTGCTGATCGACGAGCTGTTCAAGGGGACAAATGTGCAGGACGCGATGAAGTGCTCGACGGCGGTGATACAGGGGTTGATCAAGATACGGCGCTCCCTCTTCATTCTCAGCACTCACCTATATGAAATCGGTGATGAATTAAAAGTCTATCCCAATATACTCTTCAATTATTTCGAAACCACCGTCAAGGACGATCAGCTGGAGTTCAGCTATCAGCTGAAGAAGGGGATCAGCAACGACCGCATTGGCTATCTGATCCTAAAGCGGGAGAAGGTGGTAGAAATGCTGGATCGTCTCTAGGCTCAGTCGATCACTTCACCCGTTTCCATGTTCAGCCGAAATAAGTCGAGCTTCAGCAGCACAGCCGCGTCGTAGGTGGCTACACCGTATAAGTAGGCGATACCGGGAGACAAAGGAACCAGGAACAACAGGGGTATCTTCGATGTTCGGTACTCTTTCGACCCCAGCACGTACATCTGGTGCTGAACGGAGAAGATGGGGAAGAGGTTTCCGTCCATCATGACATAGATCTGCTGTCCGTCGCAGAATCCCCACATAGTATGCGAGTAATACAAATTGCCATCGATATCGCGAATACGAAGCTCTAGGTTAGCCTGTTTGTCCTTCGTTACCTCGTAGCCGGTGATAGACGGTGCGTTATTTCTAAATTCATCGATATTGGTATAGACGCCCTTGTATGGGAGGCCGCAAGTGCTTATTGGCATTTCCAGACGGTGCGAATCAGTTCTGTGTCGTGCTGAAAGCTGCTGATTTGATAATCCTTGGGCAATTGAAGCTTGTTTCCATTGGCATCGAAGAACAGGGGGAATCCGTCACAGGCGGGGCCGCCGACGGAGTATACGTAGATAGACATTCCGTGCCAGAGGCTATCGGTCATGCGGTATTCGGTGACGGAGGCGTAGCAGCCGTTTGCGCCACATTTGAAGGAATCGATCAGGGATTGTACGGCAGGGGGAACTTTGTCATTGTCGTGCTTTTTGGAGCAGGCGGCGGCAAGGACAAGGAGGGTGCATAGGAGGAAGGGGCGCATAAGGTGTTTTTTAGGTTGACAAACGGATGGTTTTGAGCGTTGCACAAGACGGAAGGATTTTTCGCGGTCTAATATGAGCGCAAAATGCGCGCATTGTAGCGTGGGTGGTGGTTCGGGGGCGGAGAAGGGTTGAAAAGTTGTCGGCGCGAACCGTGGAATATTCTCTAGGTTTGTCCGCTAAATTTTGTGGTATGTTGGTGAAAACATTTGGGAGTGCGGTGTATGGTGTGGAAGCGATCACCATTACCGTGGAAGTCAATGTGACGGAGGGGCTTCATACGTTTGTGGTCGGATTAGCCGACAATGCCGTCAAGGAAAGCATACAGCGTATCGAGAGTGCGATCAAGAGCAATGGTTATTATATGCCGCGGACGAAGGTGATCGTCAATCTAGCGCCGGCGGGGATTCGCAAGACGGGGTCGGCGTTCGATCTGCCAATTGCGATTGGGGTATTGGCTGCCAGTGAACAGATGCCGGAACCGGAATTGCTGAAGGAGTATATGATAGTGGGGGAGCTGGGATTGGATGGAAGTATAATGCCGATCAAGGGGGCGCTGCCCATCGCCATTCAAGCGAGGAAAAAGGGTTTCAAGGGACTTATCGTTCCGAAGGATAATGGAACGGAAGCTGCAATGGTCAATCATTTGAAGGTGTATGCTTTGGGGCATATCCGGGAGGTGATTGGCTTTTTTGCAAATCCATCTTCTGCGAAGCCGGTTTGTGTCGATACCCGATCCGACTTTTATTCGACGCCTCCGTCCGAGCTGGATTTTAGTGATGTAAAGGGACAGGAAAGTATCAAGCGGGCAATGGAAATCTCGGCGGCGGGAGGGCATAATCTTATATTAGTCGGGCCTCCGGGGGCGGGAAAGACCATGCTGGCGCAGCGTTTGCCGACCATTCTGCCGCCGTTGAGCTTGCAGGAGGCTTTAGAGACAACCAAGATACACAGTGTGGCGGGGAAGCTGCCGGTCAATACCCGTCTTCTTTCTCAGCGGCCTTTTCGAAGCCCTCACCATACTATTTCCGGGAGTGCGTTGGTGGGTGGGGGTTCGATCCCGCAGCCGGGGGAGATATCGCTGGCGCATAATGGAGTGTTGTTTCTCGACGAGCTGCCGGAGTTTAGCCGGGGTACGTTGGAAGTGATGCGTCAGCCGATGGAGGATCGGCGGGTCACGATCAGCAGGGCTAAGATTTCGGTGGAATTTCCTTCTTCTTTTTTGTTGCTGGCTTCGATGAATCCTTGCCCGTGTGGATATTTTAATCATCCGGAGCGAGAGTGTTTGTGTCCTCCGGGGGCTGTGGCTAAATATTTAAATAAGATTTCGGGGCCATTGCTGGATCGGATCGACCTGCACGTGGAAGTGGTGCCGGTGCCTTATGCGCAGATGGCGGAGCAACGGAGGGGTGATAGCTCGAAGGTAATCAGGGAAAGAGTGGTGGGGGCAAGAGAGATACAAAGGAAAAGATATGAGGAGGCCGGCTCAATTTATTGCAATGCGCAGATTGGAAGCAGGCTGCTAAGGCAGTTTTGCAAGATTGATTCGGCTGGAGAGGAATTAATGCGGAAGGCGATGGAGAAATTGAGACTTTCGGCAAGGGCGCACGATCATATTTTGAAAGTGGGCAGGACGATTGCGGATTTGGCGGGCAGTGAACATATAAAGCCTCTGCACATAGCGGAGGCGATACAATATAGAAGTTTGGATAGAGAAGCGTGGGCCGGGTGAGCTTAAATCGTCTTTGCCGGGGGAAAGTCGATGGGGATTTGGGAAAGCCGGAAGACGTAGTTGGTGAAGCTCATGACGTTGATCAGCACGAAAAGGTCGATGAGGGCTGCTTCTTTGTAGCCGAGCGCGAAGAACTCCTGCTGCAGGGCTTCGCTTACGGCGCCTTTGTTGTCTATGGCCGAGCGGACGACGGCATAGATAGTCTGCCATTTTTTGTCGGGATGGGTGCCGGCGCGGATGGCGAGGGTATCTTCTTCGGTCCAGCCGGCCTTGATGGCTGATGGAGTGTGGGCGGCCAGGCAGTATTCGCAGCCGTTCAGCTCGGAGACGATGAGGTAGATGGCTTCCCGTTCGCGGGCGTGGAAGGTGTTTTTGGCCTGGGCACGGACATAGGCCATGTAAGAAGTAAGCGCATTGCCGGAGTAGCCGATTGTCGCATACAGGTTGGGGATGTTTCCACCTCCTTGCTTAAACTGATCGAAAAAAGTCTTTGTTTCGGCGGGTGCCTGCTCGTAAGATGGAACTGTAAAGGACATATGAAAGCGTTTATGTTTAGCTGATGGTGAAAGAAAGTGATGGTCGATCTGTTACCAGTCGTTTTTTAAAGTCATGTTGGCTCGTTCGGGTTCTTTGGCAGATACTTCCGGCCAATTGGGGTCATACCATACAAAGAAATTAAGCCAGATGGTCCTGGAGAGGCGCATGAGCAGGGGCTGCATGGCGATAAGGATGACGCCGTTGACGGCCATCCACCAGAAAACGCGGTTGTCGTGCAGTGACATACCGATCAGCACTTTCCAGGCGATGAAGGTTGCTACGCAGATGGCGACGGACAGGGCGTAGCTGACGAAGCCGGTTCCGTAGAAGAAGCCTACTTCGATCTCAAAAACTTGTCCGCAGACGGGGCAGGTTTCGTTCATTTCCATGAAGTGCTTAAGCCGGTATGGGTTGCCATACTTATAAATGTCGCCGCGGCGGCAGCGGGAGCATTTGTTGGTCAGTACGCTACGGAGGAGATTGGGTTTGTGATCATGGTCTAGTCGATTGGCACACATACGACATTATTTTGGTGATGAGAGGTGGTTGTTTCGATTACGATACAAAGTTACCAGGCCCGGGAAGAGCGGCATTGTCCTTTTGATGCATTAAGTGGTACTTTTTACCTTAAATTGAGGGCAAGGAGAAACACTACTATGAATAGAAGAAATTTTTTAAAACGGTCGGGGGCAGGAACGCTGCCCCTGATTACGGGCGGACTGGCCGGATTGGCTTTCCGCGGGGGAGATGCGGGGGCGGGGGTGCGGACGAGCACGGCGGGTGCGGCAGGGTTGGACGAAGCGATGGCTCGGGCGGGCGCGACGGCGGATGCTGGATTGGGCGAAGCAGCGGCGGGGCCGGTGGATGGGCCGGCGCCGGTGTTTTTGACGCGGGATGGCCTGGGTTATTCGCCGACCGATTATATCGCCAAGCTGGACCAGATCAACAAGGCCAGGCCGGTGAAACCCGACTTTTACGGAGCGCGGGGTACGGTGGAGGAGCTGCTGAAGGCCTTTGTCGAGATGACCGGCAAGGAGATGGCGATCTTTATGCCGTCGGGGACGCTGGCCAATCAGCTGGCGATACAGGTGCTTAGCGGGGAGAATTCAAAGGTCCTTGTGCAGGAGACCAGCCATGTATACCGGGATGAGGCCGATGCCGCCCAGTCCTTGTACAATAAACGGCTGGTGCCGCTGGCAAAGGGGAAGTATGCCTTTACACTGGAGGAGCTACAGCAGGAGGTGAACTATGCAACGCACGAAGAATATTTCAAGACGGGGATTGGGGCCATTTCGATCGAGATTCCGGTGCGTCGCTGCGATGCGCAGGTATTCCCGATCGAAGAGATAAAGAAGATCTCGGCATGGTGCCGGGAAAAGGGATACAAGCTTCACCTGGACGGCGCCCGGCTGCACCTTGCTTCTACCTGGTCGGGGGTTTCGATTCGGGAGTATGCGTCTTATTTCGATACGGTTTATATGTGTCTTTACAAATATCTTGGCGCCTCTTCGGGAGCGGTGTTGTGCGGGTCGAAATCGGTCATCGAGCCAATGGAACATCTGGTGAAAGTGCATGGAGGAGCAATGTATCAGAACTGGGCCAATGCGTCGATGGCATTGCATACGCTGGATGGGCTTGAAGACCGGCTGCGGACGGCAAGGGAAAAGGCGGACCGTTTATTTGCGGCCCTGAATAAGATCCCGGGTCTGCACGTCCAGCCGGTACCGGATGGGTGTAATATCTATCTTTTGAAAGTGGATAAGGGATATGACGGGAAGACATTGGCGAAGGTGCTGCGAGAGAAATATGCGGTGTGGACGGCGAGTCCGGAAGAGGATGGGTTTTCGCGTTTGCGGGTGAGCGAGGGGGTAGGAACGATGGATGTAGACGCGACCGTGGCGGCTTTCAAGGCGGCGATGCCGTTGGCGAAAGTGTAAGGGGGAGCCTACTTTTTTTGACCTTTCTTTTTGATTTTGCTGATTGCAACGGCGGGGGCAGGGTGGCTGGCCGGGCTCCCGCTCATTTCCCAGCGGGCAATGCGCCCGGAAAGGCGGAGCAATAGCTCATTATTGGCCAGGTAGAGGAGTACCAGCGGCATCAGCTTGAAGAGGGCGCGTTTGGTCGTCTCCAGGAGGTTGAACATGGGTAGTGTGAAGCCGAGGGCGCCGAGCGCCAGGTAAAGGGCCAGCATGGCGTATAGCCAGTTTCGGGCGATGCGGTTAAGGCGACGGATAAAGATCAGCTCGGCGACAAAGAGGGTGATAAAGAGGTAGAATATGTAGCCCCAGAGCTGGGTAGCGAATGTTCCAAATAACAGTACGGTGATGATGTCCCTGTAGCGTTGAAAGAGGGGCGACCAGTTTTCCAGGTGGTTGTTGACGAGGCTGCCAATATTGTAGTGTACGGGCAGGTAGTGCTGTATATACAGATTGGTTTGAAGATAGTAGGCGATGAGGGAGGGCAGGAGGAAGAGGGCGTCGGCGATGGCTATTTTTTTTATAGAGCGGGGAGTTTTTCTCCATTGCATGAGCAGGATGGCAGGGAGCAGGAGGCCGACCAGGATGACGGTTTCGGAGCGGATATAGGTGGCGATGCCCAGCAGGAGGCCGGCAAAGGAAAGGGACGAGGATGCGTGGGGGCTGGGGGCCGGGGCGGCGGGCCCGATGGCTGCGGGGTCGCGGAAGAGAAAATAGAGCCCCAGGAAAAAGAAGACCATATTGCTATAGTCATACAGTATCATGAACGAGTACGCATAGATTTCCGGGCACATCGTGAACAGGAGCAGGAGCAGGCCGGCGAGAAGGGGGTGCAGGCGTTCTTTTAGCGCGTGGTAGAGGAAGACGGTAAAACAAATGAAAAGGAGGCTTAGCCAGACTTGTCCGAAGGGGAAGCCGGCCAGCTTATAGATCAGCTGGAGGCTGATGAGGAAGGGGGATTTGAACTGGTTGTTGGTCGACCAGAGGTCGACGTCGAAGAAAGAGTTGATCATGGTCTGTTCGCGGACGGCGTATTCGGCGATGGCTTCGGGGCCCGATAGGGCGTCGCGAGAGGTAGGGGGCAGATAGTAACAACGCCAGACGCTGACAAAAATCAGGAAGCCGAGAACCAGCCAGTAAGGGATTTCATAGGCTTTTGGCCAGACGTGGCCGCGGCGGAAAAGCTGGAAATGCGGCCGTTGGGAATGGAGAAAGGGCCGGAGGCCTTGCTTGCGAATATCCAGGAAGGCTGGGATGTTCAGCAGCAGGGCCGATAGAAATAGAGCGCCGAATACGGTGGTACCATTGAGGGGAATATAACACAGCTGTAATAAGAAGGGGATAAAGGAGGCTGCCGCTACGCCCAGCATGACTGCGAGGGTGTGGGTATAAGCGGGCTTTAGCCGCAGGTGAAAGAGCCGGAGCAAGCCGACGCCCGAAAGCCAAGCGCAAATCAATAAGAATAGGAAGGCTATTGCGGGCATAGGTTATAAGATTGGGGGGTACTTTTTAAAGCCTGCCAGGATTTGCTGCAGGCGTTCCGGGGTATGAATTTCTTCGATCGTAACTCCCTTGGTGCGGGTAATATGGACGATGAAATTGGCTTTGTTTACGTCGGGGGAATTGGTCCAGACGCCGGTGAGGCCGGTATAGTAATAAAAAACGGCCGGCTCGGGGGCTCGTACGGAATTATAGATGTGCAGGGAATCCCGGTAATAGCTGTTGGGCTCGAACAGGACGATGGCATTGGGGAGACGTTTTTTCTCGAGGAATGCCTTGACCCGCATGGAGATAGTATAGGAGATGCCGTAGCGTGCGTTTTTGATGCCTTCCTCAGCGGTGGTATCGTCTTTTTCTTTTAGGAAGGAGAACCAGTAAGAGCGCGGCTTTTCACGAAACCATACGCCGTAATAACCCACGTTGATAAGCAGGATAACCAGGAAGGCGGAAGCTAGCGTCAGTAAAAAGACTTTCATCTAAGCGATCTTCTTCTTTGCCGTAGGCTGGGAAGCCTGATCGATGACGGAGCCATCCATGGGGATGGGCTTGTCTTTGTTGAAGAGGGAGGTCAGCATAAGCAAACCCGTCTCCATCATTATCCGTATATCGAGCAGGAAGCCAACGTTGCGTACATAATAAGCATCCCACTGATAACGGCGGAAGATGCTGGCGAAAGTCGTGGCGGGACCGCGGCAGCCGCGGACCTGGGACATACCGGTGATACCGGGACGAACGAGATTGCGGAACTTATAGTTGGTCACGACTTCGGCGAAATCGCGGGAATCTTTCAGCATATGGGGGCGGGGGCCGACGATGCTCATATGTCCCAGCAATACGTTGATGAATTGCGGAAGCTCGTCGACGCCGGTGTTGCGAAGGAACTGGCCGACGCGGGTTACGCGAGGGTCGTTGCGGGAGGCCTGCCGGGTGTCGGCGACGTCGTTCTGGTACATGGTCCGGAATTTATAACACCAGAAAGTACGGCCCAGAAAGCCGACCCTTTTTTGTTTGAAGAAGATGGGGCCCCGGGAGTCCAGCTTAATAAGTGTAATAATTACAGGAAATAACCAGGGGAAGATCAGAAGGATGACGAGGAGGGCGATGGTGATATCCATTCCCCTTTTGACCGCCAGGTAGGTGCGACGTGATTCGAAATAAAAGCGAATAGTCTGAGCTTTTCCATCCTGCAATTTATGCTGATGGTAAATATTGGATTCCAGACTGGTCGTGTTGCGCATGCCGATAAGGATTGTTTTTCTTCTGATATTGATGCCGTTAACGTTAAAAAAGCCTTTCTAGTCTGCAAAGTTGAAGAAAGAGCCTTAAAAAATCTGTAAAGCAAGCAAATAAATCTCAGATTTAACATACCACTATGTGGTAATGAGTTACAACTTTCATACCTAAAAGCAAGACAAGAACGATTTCTAAACCGTTGCATGATGCGATTAACTAATTTTCTTTATAATTTATTTTAAACCAATTTCTTAACAAGTCGTTAAGCTTCTATTTTACGAGCGTGCTATATTCGCCCCTTTTCGTGTCATAATGTGGCCATGATGTGTTAAAATAGAAGGATAGTGTATGGTAGAAAGGTGAAGCAGACAGTTATAAATAGATGTTAAAAGCCCGAGGGACGGGCCTTGGCCGATTTCATGATTTATTTTTGCTTACCTTTGAAAATCAATACCCAAACCTAACCCATGGAAGAACGGAAGAAACCTGTCTACGATTTCTACGTCCTTATTCCGTACTATAATAACCTCCCGGGGCTGATCCGGGCACTGGAAAGCATCGCATATGATCCATTGGCATATGCCTTGCTAATAGTAGATGATGGCAGTACCGAGCCATTGCAACATTCGAGCATCACCCCCCATGTACCTCAATCGTTATCGGTAACAATTCTACAGCTTAAAGAGAATCAAGGAATTACCTCTGCCCTTAATACGGGTCTTCGATGGTTGGAAAAGGAAGGAAACAGCCGGTATATCGCCCGGTTGGATTGTGGAGACGTTTGTTTGCCGGAGAGAATGACTCGTCAGGTAGCCTTTATGGATGCGCATCCGGAGGTGAAGCTGATAGGCAGCTGGTGTATTTTTAAGAATTTTCGTACGGGTGAATCTTATCGCTATGTCACTCCTACGGAGTATAAGCCTATTCTGAAAGAAATGCATTTCAGGAATGTCTTTATACATCCGACGGTCATGTGGCGGTCGAACTTAACAAAGGAGATAGGTGTTTACCCTGAGGATTTTCCGCATGCCGAGGATTATGGATTTTTTTATGAAATAATTTCCAAAGGAGAAGCCGCGGTTTTACCCGCAGACCTTGTCATATGTGAAATCAACCCGCAGGGAATCTCTCTGAGCTACCGCCAGGAGCAGCTGAAAAGCCGTATAAAGGTGGTCCGGAGATATGGAAATAATGGGCTTTACCGTCTATTAGGCGTGCTAAAACTCCGGCTTTTACTAGGAATTCCGTACAGATTGATACTGGAGATTAAGAAAGTGATATACGGAATTAAACATAATCGCGTTAATTAGGTCAGAGCATCTTGTTTCACTGACATATATAATAAGTTATAAATACGAAAACTTGCCGTAGAAACCTTCAGAATCGTATTTACTGACACCTTATCAGAAAAACCGATGAAAATAGTACATGTTGTCGAACCTTTTGCCTCTGGAATTGCCACGTTCGTGCGATCGTTGGTCGAGAACCTGCATGACGATCTTCATATTATCGTCCATGGAGAACGGCAGCAAGTAATGACTTCTGCCCAGGTCAAGCAACGTTTCCCGAAAGGCAATGTCCGCTTTATCCGTTGGAAATCAGCCCAGCGCGAAATAAGTTTTCGTCGCGATACGGCGGCTTTCATGGAGCTTTACACCATCCTCAAAAGACTGAAAAGACAAAATGCAGTCGATGCGGTGCACCTTCACTCGTCTAAAAGCGGGTTCCTTGGAAGAGTCGCATGCCGTATGGCGGGGATCAACAGTGTAATTTATACACCTAATGGGGCTCCCTTCTTTGTCGGAAATAGCTTCACCAATTTTCTCTATAAACAGCTGGAAAGGCTTGGTTCGGTTTTTGGCGGACAGGTGGTCTGCTGCAGCCCTTCCGAATGGAAAGCCTATAATGCTATTGGTATCAAAGCATTAACCATCAATAACGGGGTCCTTTTGGAAGAACGGCCGCAGATGCCCTTGGCCAAGATGGCGCCCGAGACCAGCCCGAAAGATATACAGCCAACCATTCAATTGACCCCGGGAAAGTTTCGAATCGTCACCAGCGGACGGATCGAGGGACAGAAGAACCCTACCCTGTTCAATACAATCGCGAAATACTTCGAGGAGTTCCAGGACTTTGAATTTCTGTGGGTTGGGGAAGGTGCGGACCGTGATCTGCTGACGTCCAAGAACATTAAGATCACGGGCTGGCTGACAACGGAACAGACCAAGGCCCTGATCGCCGAATCGCAGGTATACTTGTCGACCTCCAACTTCGAGGGAATGCCCTTTGCCGTATTGGAAGCGATGGCGTTAAAGAAACCGGTATTGCTTACCGATTGCGTAGGCAACCGGGATATCGTTAACAAACGGTCGAATGGGGACCTTTTCAATACCGAAGACGAGGCCATCATCAAGATTCTGCAGTATCACAATAATCGGGATATGCTCCAGGTAATGGGCGAATATTCCCAGCAGCATTGTGAGCAGGAGTTCGATGTTCAGTCGACGATGATCTCCTACCGGAGCCTTTATAAAAGTTGAGAATTTGTACTACCTATACCGGAAACCGTTTTTTTTACCCCGGAAACCCAATAAATTTGCCTGAAATGTATTCTGTGATTGATAACAATGCCGATAAAGATTTTGAGCTGCACTCCATTCATGAAAGTCTGGAGAAGATCCGGTTATACATGGATAAGGAGATCTCGTTCAAGCAGGACCTGATCGGGAAGCAGGACGAGCACATCAGGCAGCTGAAGACCCAGATGGAGGAGAAGGAAGTGGTCATTCAGCGGCTGGAAGGGCAGCTGCTCGAATGCCGCCAGGCCAATGAAGGAACCCGGCAGCTGATCAACAAGCTGTTGAGCGATATCAGCAATTATCAAAAGGATCTGGAATGGTATAAACGGACGTATGAAAAGCGAAGCCTGCTGGGTACGATCCGTCAAAAGCTTTTCAATCGTTAATCATTTTTTCTCCGCTATTATAGAAACGTCGTTTCGAAGCCAGGGCGTTTTGCTCAACCATCTTTTCTTCCAATCATTGATCAGCAGCTGCGGCTGTCTGAAATATTCTTCGAAGAAGACCGAATAGAAGCAATGAAAGAATTCGACCTGCCCGGTCTGTAATCCTTTCGTCATCAGCATTGTGGTCAGCTCCTCGGCCGTGAAGAAGCGAACGTGTCCCCTCCAGTCGTTAAAGGTCATGGCGGCAGTCCCCTCGATGGGTTCGTAGAAGAAAGCGTTTCCGAATATATAATTTGAAAATAGATCGATCATCCGGGCGTTGTCCGTGGTGACGATGAACTTGCCGCCGGGCCGCAGAAGCCGGGAAGCGGTACCGATCATATCCATGGGATGATAGAGATGCTCGATGACGTGCGAAGCCAGTACAACGTCTACCGATCCCGATTCGAGGTTCAGCTCAGCCGGCTTATTTCCTTCGGGATCCCGGATGAGCGGGTCGAGGTCGAGCAGTGCGGTAGAAATCCTTTTTTTATTTAGCAGCTTCTCTTGCTGCGCCGTGAGGGGCATATTGACCGTGGCCACAATTTCGCCGTCGAAAGAAAAATAATCCCGCAAGATAAACGGCAGGAAGAAAGGATAGCTCCCCAGGTCGACAAAAGTCTTTGCGGACGTGGCTTGCAGCTGTCGATACACCCGGGAGGCCGTTATCCAAAATCGATGCGCCTGAACCATCAGGAAGCTGGGCTCCTTATGGTAATCCGGCGACGGAGGTACCCGATCGAATGGAGTTCGCGGGTATGACGCGACAAATTCCAAAAAATCTTCGGGCGGAAACTCTATCCAGGAATCTTCTTCTCTATCCCGCTGCAATTCGACTACCTCATTGGATGTAAAGATCTCGTTCAGGGAAAGGTCCCCGAAAATTTCCAGTAAATTGGTGCTCATGGCTGCTTTAAAAGGTCACGACCGGTGACTAGCGCACGCCGAGAAAATACATGATGCTGGGATTGCCTTCCACGGCATGCACACTTGAGGTAATGCCCAGCTTTCCACGGATTTCCTTGAGTTTGGGGAAGTTTTCATAGAAACAGCTCGCCGTAAAATAAGGGATATCTCTTTCCTTCAGGAAGTTCAGTACTTCTTCACCTTCTTCTGTCGGCACTTCTTTCGTTTCCCAGGAATAGATGTCGTGCGTCATTACAGGTATGATCTTGCAGCTTTTGATAGCCTGTTCGTGCAATGGGGCCAGGAACTCACGGCAGTATCTATTGGCAAATTCGCGGGTGTGGTCGGAGTCGATGAATACAAAATCGATATCGGCGTATTCGAAGATCGGATAGTTCTGTGTGACATCACCAAGTACGAATTCCCAGCGGTCTGCGAGCCCGCTGGCTTTGACCTTGGGGTATGAAAAGTCGACGATGTCGAATGACTTGAGCAGACCGTTGTTGTTCTTCCGAAGCGCGGCGAGGATCCAGGTTGTGGAGTATCCAAAGTAAGGAGAAAACTCGATGCTAAAAGAGGGGGCAAATTCGCGGACCAGCATGTAAAGCAGCTCCGATTCCATGTCGTCGAAATGGGGCTTGAAATCCAGCTGAGAAATGCGCTGCTTTTGAATCGCATGCATTCCCTGTATTTCGTAACGATATTTGGTGTACAGGTATTCTACAAATGCCAGGTCCGGTGTCATATTGATTTTTTAATGGTTATTGTAAATGTCCGATTGCTTGTTTCAGGTTCTTTTTTTCTTCCTTAAGAAGGGCCTGATCGTTAAAATATTTAAAGTCGTTATTTTGTTCGGTCAGGTAATTCTTCTTTGTTTTTTGAGACAATCCCCACTTCATCCCTGTCCAAAAGCCGGACCAAATCATCTTTTTGTAGCGTTTGAAGGCGGCTTTATCGATCTTTTTCTTTTCCAGCAGGTCATAGATCTCTTTGTAGAAGTGTTTCTTCTTAAAGAGTGCATAGAGCTTCAGGATCCGGAACAGGATAAAGTCGTCGCCGTTCCGGATACAGAAGAAGGTATCGGATCGGGAAATGACGTCCCAGCGGATATCGTAGTCGCTCTTCCGGTATTCGTTCGTTGCCTTATAATGCCGTACATAGTTGAGCGGGTGGTTGTCGACCTTGTATCCGTGTCTCCACATCTGCAGACAGACGTCCGTTTCATCCAGGTAGTGGTACATTCTTTCGTCGAAGCCGCCGATGTCGTAGAGCGCTTTGCGGCTCATGATGTTGTTGCAGCCGCAAACGCGGTAGAACCATCGGTTGCCGTCCACGGTCCTGCCGTTCAGGTAGGTTACGTCGAAGACCTGTACGGCATAGTCGGAGCTTACCCCGTTGTTGTATTCGAAGAAGTCGGTATCCCGGTGCTTGACGGGTCCGCCGATCGCTCCTATTTGCTGGTCCTTGCGATAGACCAGGTAGTAGACGTAGTTTTCCAGCCAGTACTCGTCGCAGGGAATGGCGTCGTCGTCGATATAGGCGACGTAGTTGCCTGCGGAGTTCTTGATGCCGATATTCCTCGAGCGGGTGAGGTTGGCGTCGGGGCAGTGGGTGATCTTGATCCTGTCCTTGTAGCGGTTGAGGATTTCCTCCGTGTTATCGGTGGAAGGTCCGTTGACGATGACCACCTCGAAATGGGGGTAGGTCTGAAAGACCAGGGCCTTGAGCAGCGCTTCAAGATAGGGCCCGCGGTTCATCGTATTTACGTTGATGGATATTTTATAGTCCTGCGCCAGGGTCTCGTCGTCTATATCGACGGGGATATAGTGGTGGGTGGAAACTTCCTTGAGGAAGACCTGGTAGTCGTGGGCGTTTTTGTGCTTGTCGTTGATGGGCGTGATCACGACCTTGTGCGGCTTCTCGTCGAAAATATGGGAGAGCCTGACCTGCCGGGCTCCGTGCTGCTCGCTGAAGAGGTTGATCACTTCCGTATAGGTGTCGTCGACCGTCACCTTTACGATTCCGCACCAGGCGTGGACCATGAAAGCCAGCTCCAGCTCGGTGAAAGAAAGCTCGAACGAGCACTGGTTGAGTCCCTTGTTGCCGACCGCGTACTTGAACATTCCGTCTTTTACAGACCATTCCCCCGTATACGTAAAGATGGGTTCCGTTGCTTTCTTTACGTCGGTGAGCCATACGCCTTTGGAGGAGCGATTGGGCCGGGCATTGACGGGTTTCAGCTTCTCCGCGACCACCGGTCTGGCCAGGGGTGTCTTGGGATTCAGGTTCTTTATGATCCTGGGCCGGCTGGGTCCAAAGAGGGTAATGTTCTTGAATAGTATTTCGGAGCCCTTGGAGTCGATGTTCCGTTCGGACAGCGCTTCGATGATGATGCGGTGTGGTCCAAAGGGTAGTTTGGTCGCGGAAGTAAACGTCTCGATCTTCCACTGGCTCGAGTAAAGGTCGAATTCTTCGGTATAGATGTCGTCGACCTGGATGGTTCCCTTACCGCCCCACTCGTGCATGAGCAGGTTGAGCTCGAAGGATTCGAATTCGGCGTCGATGATTATTCTGGATTTTGTAACGCCGCTCGATTCCAGGCAGATAAAGCCGTCGTCGCGGTAGTCGCATTTTCCTTCGCGTACGATGTCGGGGTCGTTGAAGGGAATGTTGTATTCGCTCAGGAATTCGTCTTTGCGTCTGGCTCCGCGCTTCTTGAACTGTTCATCGAGCAGCTCTTCCATCTCGGTAAACGCTTTTTTGACGTTTTCGGCCGAGTATTTCTTCAGCTGGATGTTTTGTTTGCGGATCATTTCCTCGCGGAAGGCAGAGTCGGTCCTTACCTTTTCGACGAGCACGGCGATCTCCTTATTGTCCTTTTGGCTGAAAAGTCCGCCGTTGTCTCCAACCGTGTCGGGGATGGAAGTACAGTTATAGGCCAGGACCGGAATGCCGAAGGTCATTGCTTCCACCAGCGGAATGCCGAAGCCTTCGTGCTCGCTCATGGAAATATAGATATCGGAAGCGCGGTAGTAGCTGTATAGTTCGTTGTCGGAAACCTTTCCTGTCAGGGTGACCTTTCCGGCAAGGCCCAGCTCTTTGATCTTCTCGGCGAGCTGGCGGACAAATTTATCATGACCGCCTCCGACCAGGATCAGGTGTGTGTCGGGGTTTACTTCCGAAACATAGTACGCGAAGAAACGGGCGAGGTCGTCCTGCCGTTTGCTATTGGCGATACGGCCGACAAAGAGAATATTGAACGAAGAGCGCTGGCGGACGGATTCGACCACTGCGGGGTCGAAGGGTCGTTCCAGGATGATCCTGGGGTCAATCAAGGGGGGCAGCACGAAGGTCTCGATAGGAGTAGAAATGGACTGTTCCATGATCTTCACCGAATAATCGGAAAATCCGACGTACAGGTCGAAGTTGTCCATGTCCTTTAGCTGCTGGAAGCCTTTGCTGGTCGTCTCGAAGGCTTCGTCGCCCTTTTCGAAGAAGGAGGGGCTGGTCATGTTGTGGAACAGAAAAACCTTTCGTCCTTTTTCGAGCTTGTTGAAATATTCGGCGCGATCGCAATAGTTCCAGTAGTGGTATAAGATCATGTCCGCATTGTGGAATGTAACGGACTCGATGGGCTGCTGGTATTGCTCCACGGGTTTCGTGGCCCAGGTGCCGAGGACCTGCGTGAGGATACCTTCGGATCGGAGGAATTTATCGTAGTCGATCGTAATGTTGCTTACTCCATCCTTGTCGGAAAGTGCGTTCATGACCTGGTAGACCTTTTGTCCCTGGTATGCCTTGACAACGCTTTCGAAGAAGGCGCTGCATTCCTTTCCCATTCTTTCGGCGTGAAACCGGGCGTACAATTTTTCGTGCGCCTTGCCAACCATCCGGTGGGCGAAGGCGGGGTCGTCGTTGATCTTTTTGAGCGCATCGACTACCTTCACCGGCTGTTCCAGCGGGATCACGAGCGCGTCCACCTCGTTTTCGAAAAGCTCGGGTACGGCGCCCGTTCCGAACACGATCAGGGGCTTGCCCTTCTGCATGGCCTCTACGTATAAGAGCCCGAACGACTCGTAGCGGGATAGGCCGAGCACGCAATCGGCGCGGTTATATTGGTCGGCGAGAACGTCGTCCTTGACGTAGCCGTGTATGAAGATCTGCTTGTCGAGGTATTCCGAAAAATGCTTTTTTACGTATTCGGTATAGAACATCCCCGTTTCTTCCTTAAAGCCGTCCCACTGGGCGTTGTCAAAGCCGATGAAGTGGAATTCGATCTTGGGGATCTCTTTCAGTGCGACCGGGAGGATGGTTTTTACGATGATATCCGTCCCCTTTCTTTTCTCCATTCGTCCGACGATGATTACGCGAAAGGCGTCGCCGCGCTTCTTTTCGACGGCCGGCGGGAGGGGAGCGTAGGGCTCAAGCTCGATGCCATGGTAGACCATTGCGGAGGGCTTCTTGCTCAGGTCCACCTGGTATAGTCTTTCTGTTTCCTTGAAGATGGACCAGCTGTCGAAGACGTAAGAGTCGGCGATCTCCAGGAAGTGCGTCTCGAGATTATTATGATCGTCCTTAGCGGGTGTCACCCCGGTACGGATTTCCTTGATCAGCATGGTGGTCGACTCGAGGCGGAGGGCCATCGGGATGCCGGGCAGGAACAATTTCGTCAGGTAACCTTCGATATCCCAGAGCGGGGCATCGATGATGTCCAGGCCGATCTTTTCGTTCAATTCTTTGATCCGCTCGTAGACGAGATAGCTATAGGTCAACAGCCGGCGGACGTGCTCCATGATATGGATGTCCCTGAAATATCTGTTGTAAACTGTTTCGTCGAAAGCGGGTATATGATGGATGTATATTCCGTTCCTGGTTTCTTCGACTCCATTCTCTCCTGAAGTAATGATATGTACTTCGTGACCAAGCTTGGCGAAATGCCGCGCGTACTCCCACCGGTTCCTAGGTATGCCATCTGTCTTTGCCGGCGGCAGGTACTTGGTAATGATACAGATCCGCATGATCTAAATTGATATATTGATTGATTAAATAAGGCTAACCTCTAGTTCTCGAATAGGGTATTGAGGTTGACGTAGTTCCTATATATTTTGACGATATATTCTTTACGGACCGTGTTCTTTGTCAGCCTTCTGTATATGAACCTCAGCATTCTTCTGTAGAAGGCCCGTTTGGCCTTCAGCAGGCCGCGGGAACCGTCTGGAACGAATAGCTTATGGTATATGACATAGTCGAGCTGACTTTCCGCTTGTTTGAACGAAAGAAGCCGGGCCTGTACGTCTGCATTGAAAAGGGAATTGGAAGATGCGTTACCTGCTCCTGCGAGCTTGAGTTGCTCTGAGAAAGCATTTTTAACTCTGTTGACCGTGCTGAGATAGTTCTGTTTCTTCTCTTTGACAGAAGAAGTCATGATCAGGCTAACGGGCAATTGGATGTCGAGCTCGGCGCCTTTCTTCAATAGAAAGGATACCCTGAGGGGAGAATTGAAGTTATCCGAGCTTTTTTTAATATTAACTTCTTCCCTAATAAAAAGTTGATTGCTTTCGAAGGTGTGTTCTTCACTATTACCCTGGGCATCCGATATCTTCATTACTAATTCGAAGGCATCGGTAGAAGGATTCCTGATGGAAAAACGATAAATAAAATTTCCGGCGGGAAGGAAAGGATAGTCATAGTCGGAAGCCCCGCCTTTTTTCAATACAGAACTGTAATTCTGATTTGAATAAGGCTTGAATATCATTCAGTTAGGAGTTTCTTTTAGGTTATTAGTATTACGTTTTTAGAAGCAACGAAGCTAAAAGATTTATTTCAAATAAATACAAAGTCTTTTAAAAATCCTCTCTGGGCCTGAGGGAGGCAATAGTTTTTCATAAACTTGCACTTTAGCATGACATTTTCTTATTTCTAATATCTGCAGATTAATGCAATTGGATGTTCCTGTTATTCAAATCGTTACTCCTTTCTACAATACTGGAGCCGTTTTTCGGGAGACCGTGGCTTGTGTCAAAGCGGTGCGTTATCCCCGTTGGGAATGGCTTATCGTCAATGACGGAAGTCAGGAAGAAGGTTCTCTTTCGATGCTCGATGAGTTACGGCGCGATGCCGATCCCAGGATACGCATCGTCGACATTCCTTCGAATCTTGGACTACCCGCTGCACGAAACAAGGGCATCGAGCTGGCGACTGCCGAGTTCATATTCTTCCTCGATGCGGACGATCTTATCGAGCCGGACTACCTGGAAAAGGCCTGGCTGGCGCTGGAGCTGAACCCGGCTTTTGCGTTTGTAAACTCCTGGTCTTCCGGGTTTGGCGCAAAAAACTATGAATGGAAAGTGGGGCTGGAAAAGGGTTTGGGATTTCTGGATGAGAACTGGGTAGCTTTTTGCGGACTCTTTCGCAGAGACTTCCTGGTAAAGAATCCTTTTAACGAAAGCCGGAGAGGGGGGCTGGAGGACTGGGAATTCTGGCTGTCTGCGGCTGCAAAAGGCTACTGGGGGTATACCATTCCGGAAATCATGTTTCATTACCGGATCCAGGCCGTCAGCGGGAAGTGGGAGAATTGGGACCATGGCGAACGGCAGAAGGCGACGAAAAAGAGCCTGCAAAAGCTCTACGGGGCCAGGCTGCGCAAGCATTTTCCCAAGCCGCAAAAGGCGGTCTATGATGAAAAAACGGGTATGCCTACCCTACCGAATGGTCGGGGGAGAGCGGGCGGTGAGCGGGAGGCGGGTGCGGGGGGTAAGCCTTTGCTCCTGGTCGTGCTGCCGTGGCTGGCTCCGGGGGGTGTCGAACAATTCACGCTGGCGTGGATGCGGGCATTACGGCCGGTATTCGACTTTGTGATCGTAACCACGAATACCTCTTTACGAAATGACGACGCCGGATTCGGGGCGTTGTCGGATTCGATATTTCACCTGGGTCATCTCGCCGATGCGAGCCTTTATCCTGTCCTGCTGCGCTATATTTTGGAGAGCCGGCCGCCCGATGGAGTCGTGCTTTCTCACTCCGAACCCTTTTATCATCTCCTGCCGTACGTCCGGCATCGATATCCCCGGTTACCCATCATCGATATAAATCATATAGAAGACATGGGTTGGCAGGGCGGAGGGTTTCCAAAGATTGCGGCCGAATTTACCTCGTTGATCGACAGGCACGTCGTAATCAGCCAGTGGCTTGGAGAGTTTATGAAAAAGCAGGGAGTTCGGGCGGACAAGCTGCGGACCCTTTATATCAATACGGACACCGAGGCGATCCTTCCACTCGACGGCGGGCAAAAGGAGCGGCTCAGGCAACAGCTCGGGGTACCGGCGGACAAGCCGGTTCTGGTATTCGTAGGGCGGCTAACCCATCAGAAGAATGTGCTGCTCCTGCCCGACATTGCCGCATCGCTGGTCGGGAAAGGGCAGGATTTTATCCTGGTCGTTTGCGGTGACGGCCCCGACCGTGCGCAGCTGGAAGAAAAGATCTACCGCCAGGGGCTGACGGACCATTTTCAGCTGATCCGTTCGGTGCCGCATGCCCGGGCCCTGGATTATATCCGGTGTGCCGATCTGATGGTCCTGCCTTCGGCCTGGGAGGGGATTGCGACGGTGCTGTACGAAGCCATGGCCGCGGGTCTGCCGATAGTAGCTACGGATGTCGGTGGTCAGCGCGAGCTGGTAACGGGCGACTGCGGGATCCTTATTTCGCTTTCCGAAAAACTTGTAGAAGATACGGCCGAAGCGGTGTCCGGGCTTCTCCGGGACCCGGAGCGGCGGCTTCAAATGGGGATGGCCGGAAGGATGCGCGTCGAAGAATTTTTCGACCAGCATTCGACCTGGGCGGAGCTTCGGGATATTTTGGAAGATGCGCTGGCGGCCGTAACGGGAGGAAATACAAGTGGTGAAGAAGAGGCAATAATTTTGCAGCGTTATAGCCTTTTTGCAAGAAGATGGATTATTTTGCAAGCGGAAAAAAGAAAACATCCTTGGAAAAGTCGCCGGGAGATCATCCTGCTTCATCGAATATTCAAAGTGCTCACCCGCAAAAGACCCATCAGTCACATATGGAGGAAAGGTCAAAATACTGGTTACTGACTACCGAGTACCCTCCATTCTATGGCGGGGGGATCAGCACCTATTGCCGGGAAATGGTAAGGAGCCTGGCCGACCGAAATTATGACGTAACGGTCTTTCTCCCGGATAAAACCATCTCCGGCGTCTCCCGGCACAGG
>JAFDYG010000450.1 GCA_018267545.1 Bacteroidota bacterium | reverse complement strand
CTCTTGTTTGGTGCAGGGCAGCTTTTCATATTCTATTGCGTCGAGCAGCTGGGTGAAATTGTGTTCGAGGGGGTTTAGCTGCTGACGGGCCGATCTCAGGGCGGTATCGGTCAGTCTTATCGCCATCAGCTTTAGCATGGCTTCGTTAAAGGCGTTGTTTTTACGCAGCAGGTCCAGGAAGGTTGTTTTGTCGAGCATATAGGTGCGGAGGTCGCTGATGGCATGTACGCTCGACATGGCGGTTTTTTGGGTAATGGCTTCGAGCTCTCCCAGGACTTCTCCTTCCCCCAGGAATTCCAGGATATATTCTTTACCATTATCTTCGGCGAAGGAGCATTTGACGATGCCCGATTTGATAAAGAAGACGCTGGAGGTGGGGGTATTTTGCTCGATGAGGAGGTGGCCTTTCGGGAAATTTCGGAGGAGGATGCCGTTTCCTATCGTGCCGGCGGCGGCCAGGTCGTCGATGATTTGTAGTATGGCGGGCGTCTTTCTGATCATGCAGTGGGACAAATGTCCTAAAATTCACCTACAGGTCCAATAAATTTGCGTATGCTAGTTAAAAATCATCTTTTTTGTTTTTTTCTTATTCTGGTTGGTCTGGCCGGCTATGCACAAGATGTTGCCGGGTGGCCGAAGGTCGAGCTGCATCTGCATTTGGATTGTTCCTTAAGCTACGAGGTAGTTCACCGGCTGGATGGTTCGGTAAGTCAAGAGGATTACAGGAGGGAATTCATCGCTCCGCCGGTATGTACGGATCTGGCCGATTATATAGCCCGTGCGGATCGGGCGGTGGGGCTGATGCAGACACCCGAGGCGCTGCGGCTGGTGACGCTTGATTTGTTCGAGCAGCTTAGGAGGGATGGAGTGATTTACGCTGAGTTTCGGTTTGCTCCACTGAAGCATTTGGAGAAGGGGTTGACGGGGGAGCGGGTGGTTGCGGTCGTGGATAGTGCGGTGGAGGAGGGGATACGGAAGACGGGGATCCAGGTGGGGGTTATCCTTTGTACGCTCAGGCATTTTAATAAAGAGCAAAGTATGGAGACGGTTCGGCTGGTCGAGAAGTTCAAGGGGCGTCATATCGTGGGGTTCGATATTGCGGGTAACGAGGCAGGGTATCCGATCGATGAGCATGTAGCGGCTTTTCGTTATGCGGGGGAGCATGGTATTTCTTGTACGGCGCATGCCGGTGAGGCAAAGGGTGCGGAGAGTGTGGTGGAGACGCTGGCGAATTTTCATCCCAGCCGGATTGGACATGGTGTGAGGAGCATCGAAGACACGGCTCTTTTGCGGGTTCTCCGGGAGAAGAATATTCTTTTGGAGGTGTGTCCTTCGAGCAATCTGCAGACCAACATGTATCCTGATTTGGCGCATCATCCTGTGGGGAGGTTGTATGGGGCGAAGGTTCCTTTGAATATCAATACGGATTGCAGGACGATTTCGCATGTAACTCTTTCCGGGGAATATGAGCGGATGATCGGGCAGTTTCATTGGAAGAAGGCGGATTTTCTGGCTTGCAATCTTGCGGCTGTCGATCATGCTTTTACTACGCCGGAGGTTAAGGCGAAGCTTAGGCAGGCGCTTAGGGCGTGGTATGCCAAATAGAGGGCCTAGGGTAAGGTGGTTGTTTTTGTCTCTTCTGTATGGGCGGAAAACAGGCCCAGCGCTCCATTGGAAATATTGTTGGGAGGATTGTTGGGGGTGGTGCCACCGCCGGGGCCGCTGTCGGCGATGAGGGCCAGGGTGGTATAGTATTGACCTGCTTTTGGGTCGATGCATTGCATTTGGATGGAAATCCGGTCTTTGGCTTTTAGCTTCTTATCGTCATCGTCGTCGTTGTATTCCAGTCGGGTGGTGTTGGTGACGCCGTTCCTGACGTCATCGTTCTGGATGAAGTGCTGGTTGATGAGCTTGTCGTTTACCGACAGGACGAAGCGGTAGTAATTGCCTTTGGCGATGGGGTCTTTGTAGATGGGGATGATGTTGTATTCTATTTCTTTTCCTATAAAGGTTACCTGTTCGATCTTGATGGAATCGAAAGGGGTGCGTTGCGGCATGGTGCTTTGGGCGGTGTAGGTTTGATTTTCCGCTTTTACGGTAAGGGTGTATGTTCTGCCTTCTGTTCCGATCAGGGAGGTGGTTCGGTACTGGCCGTTGCCCTGGGGTGTTAGGGTTTCGGCGTGGCCGGCGTCGTCGCTGATGGTGACGGTGGCGTTATCTATGGTTGGGTAGCTGGTCGTATCGGAGAGGGGGATGGATTTTGTGATTTTTACGAGATAGGGGCCGGGTTGGTCGGTGACGTTTCCTTCTATAATGATTTTGGATTGATTGGCTTTATAGCTTAGGGTTACTGTTTTTTCGCAGCTGGTGAGGAACAGGGCGGTAAGTATGATGATGATATTTTTCATTTCTTAGAATTTGAAGTTATAGGTTACGCTGGGGATCCACTGGAAGAGGGAGGTTTGGACGGCGTCGATTTGTTTGGGATTGTTTTTGTTTTCCTTGAAAGTGATGCTGAAGGGGTTTTGCCGGCCGTATACGTTGTAGAGGCCGAAGCTCCAGGAACTTTGGAATCTGCCGCGGGCGGGTCTTTCGTAGGTGGCGCTGAAGTCGAGCCGGTGGGTGGGGGCCATGCGATCTGCGTTTCGGTTGTTATACTGATAGATAGTTTGATTGTTCAGGATGTATTTTCCTGTGGGAAAGGTGACGGCGTTGCCGGTGGAGTAGATGAACGTACCGGAGAGGGTCCAGCGGGGGGTAAGGTTGTAGATGGCTACGATCGACAGGTCGTGGGTGCGGTCCTGTTTGGCGTTGTACCATTGGTTGTTATTGATGCCGTCGATTTTTCGTTCGGTTTTGGAAAGGGTGTAGCCTATCCATCCGGTGAGTCTTCCTTTTTTCTTTTTTAGTAATATTTCCCAGCCGTAGGCCCGGCCTTTGCCGAAGAGCAGCTCGCTTTCGATGTTGGGGACTGTGTTGATGTCGGCTCCGTCTTTATAGTCTATTTGGTTTTGCATGGTTTTGTAATAGACTTCGGTGTTGAGCTCGAGGGCGTCGTTGTTGAAATTCTTGCTGTAGCCAAGGCTGACCTGGTCGGCGATTTCTGGTTTTATTTTGAAGCTATTGCCGATCCACTGGTCGGTAGGGCTGCCGCCGGTGGAATTGCTCATGAGGTGGAGGTTTTGGGTATTGCGGGCGTAGCCCAGCTTTATGCTTTCGGTATTGCTGAGCCGGAAGTTGGCGGTTATTCTTGGCTCCAGGTTATAGTAGGTTTTGTTGCTGTCGGGGACGTTATAAAAGGAGAATCGCAGGCCGTAGTCGATGTTCAGGTTGTCCGAGGGTTTCCAGGAATTGCTTGCGTAGATGGCGTTTTCCAAACCTTTTTGGCTTTTTTTGGTGCTTATGATACCGGTTCCTTCGGCTTTTGTGGGGGTGATGGTATGGTGGATTACGTTAAAACCAAAGCGAATGGTATTGCTCGAATTCAGATAATACGAAAAATCCTGTTTTAGATTCAAGTCCTTGATGTGTGAATTATAGTTCGTCTCAACACCATCGCTTTGGAAACCCACGTTGAAGTCGTAGTTGCTATATATGAGAGAGGTATTGGAAAATAGTTTGCTGCTTATTATGCTGTTCCATCTTAGGGTGGCGGTGGAGTTGCCCCATTTGCTTCCGAACAGCTTGTTTACGCTTAGGACGTCCTGGCCGAAGTAGCCGGAGAAGTATAGCTTGTTCTTTTTGTTGATGTATAGATTGGCTTTTGCGTTGAGATCGTAGAAGTACAGCTTGACGTTCTTCAGGTCGGAGGAGAGCCTGGCGAAGAGGTCGGCGTAGGTGCGTCTTCCGGAGATGATGAAAGACGACTTTTCTTTTTGGATGGGTCCTTCGACGGTGAGGCGGCTGCTGATGAGGCCGATACCGCCGCTGGTTTGGTATTCCTTGTTGTTACCTTCTTTCATGTGGACGTCGAGGACGGAGGAGAGGCGGCCGCCGAACTGGGCGGGACTATTGCCTTTGATGATGGTGGCGTCTTTTATGGCGTCGCTGTTGAAGGTGCTGAAGAATCCTAATAGGTGCGAGGCGTTGTATACGGGGGCTTCGTCGAGGAGAATGAGATTTTGGTCGGTGGCGCCGCCGCGGACGGAAAAGCCGTTGGCGCCTTCGCCGTTGGATTTGACGCCGGGCATTAACTGAAGGGTTTTGACGAGGTCTTTTTCGCCGAAGACGACGGGGATTTTGGAGGCGGTTTTCATGTTTAAGACTTCGGTGCCCATGCTGGCTTTGGTGAGGTTGTCGTTGTCTTTTTTGGCGCTGACGACGACTTCGGTCATGCTGGCTTCTTTTTCGTCAGTCAGCTTTGTGTTGAGGGTAAGGTTCGATTCCAGCTGGATTGGGACGAGCTCTTGTTTGCGGCCGACGTAAGAGAAGCGGAGGGTGTAGGTTCCTTTGGGGAGCGTGATTGAGTAGAAGCCGTAATCGTTGGTGGTGACGCCGGCGCGGGGCCGTTCGACGACGGATACGGTTACGCCGGTTAGGGTTTCGCCGGAGGAAGATTCTTTTACTGTGCCGCTGATGGTGAAATTTTGTGCTTTTGAAAGCAGGGGGGTGATCAGGGTACAAAAGATTAGCTGTTTGATGAACTTGGTACTTGTCATAAGGGTTAATTAACAAGTAGAGTTATGCCATATCATTTTTTCATTTGATGATGGAGCAAAAGTATCAGTGTGTGGGAGGATAAAATTGAATAAATCGGTCGTTTTGTCTTTTGAATAGTTCTTTGGGGGTGACGCCGGTGAATTTTTTTACTTCTCTTATGAAGTGGGGCTGGTCGCTGTAGTTCTGTTCGGGGAAGAATTTACCTTTTTTTATTTGGTCGATGGAGGCGCGGAAGCGGAGGATGCTGCAGTATTCTTTTAGGGATAGGCCGAACCATTCGGTGAAGTAGCGGTTGATCTGGCGGCTGGTCCAGAAGCATTGGTCGGAGTATTCCTGGATTTTGAGGCTGCCCTGGGTTTTGTAGAGAGTGTCGAAGAGGGTTTGTTTTCTTTTGTCGATGGTTGGGGGGATGAGGGGTTGGAAGGCGGAGGTGATTTTGTCGCAGAAGACGGGGAAGCTTTTTAGGTCGGTTTCGGTGATGTTTGGGTTGGGGGAGGTGAGGGGGGCGGCTTTGCCGAGGAGGGAGGCGACGCTGTATTGGAGGCAGTATTCGACGGCTAGCAGTTTTAGGCCTACTCCCATTATGACCGTGCCGGGGGGTACGGTGTGGAGGGAGGGCTCGTTCTCTATGCCGATGATGTTGGAGGTGAAGGGTTCGTTGGGGGAGAGGGCGAAGATCAGGTCGATGCGGCCGTCGGGTACGACTACTACGGTGTGGTTTTCGGTGGAGGGATTGGTGACGGTCCAGAAGCGTTCGATGAACTCGCTTTGGGAGGGAGGGGGGAGGTGGATTTTATGGTTTAGGGTGTTGGAGTTCATGGTTGGGTTGGAAGGTACGATATATCGCGGGAGTTTTCGTTTATTCACGAAAAGCGGGAATTCTCTTTTGTTTGGTTTTTGATTAAGGGGCTGGTTTTGATCGGGTTGGAGAATGGCATGAATGTTATTGGTCCCTTGCCATGATATATGGATTTATAAGAGGCGGCTTGCTGCTTATGGTTTTATGGTTTGGAGGGGGCGTCAGGGCGCAAAAGCATTCGACGGATTTTTGGTTTTTTCCTGGGGTGACGTATAATGTTACGTCGAAAACTCAATTGTCCGGTCAGCCGATTTGGTTTACGGATGCGCATGCGGGGGGATTGTTGTTGAGGGGATATTTCAAGGTGAGCAAGCATTTTACGGTGAATCCGGGTTATCTTTTTTTGAGCAGGGGCGTTTCGGGGTATCAGGAGCACACGCTTTTGAATGGGTTCATTTATAATACGCGGCTGGGGGGATTGGTGGTGGAGGATCGGAACTGGCTTTGGGACCGGCTACGGGTGGATGCGCGGGATTTGCATTTCTATCGTAACAGGCTTCGGTTGATCAGGCCGTTTTCTGTGGAGGGGCGTGCGGCTAAGGTGTATGTTTATGACGAGGCGTTCTATTTTTTAAATGATGGACTGTGGTCGAGGAACCGGATATCGGTGGGGTGTGCGTATGATCTTTGGAAGGTTTTCAATTTGGATATTTCTTATGTGCGGCAGGAGGATAAGTTTGGGGGAGGCATCAATTTGATTTGGGTGATCGGGACGGTTCAGCTGTGAGGGGTTGTTTGGGGGGGCTTAGTTTGCGGACGACCCAGGGGAGGGTGAGGCCCTGGCCGAGGAGGGAGATGAGGACGACGGCGATGGAGAGGAAGATGATTTCGTTGCGCATGGGAAAGGGTTTGCCGTCTTCGATGGTGACGGGGAGGCCGATGGCGATGGCGAGGGAGACGATGCCGCGCATGCCGGACCAGGAGAGGATGAAGCTTGTTTTGGAATCGAAGAGGGCTTCTTCGCTGATGCGGCGGTTGTCGCGGGAGCGGGGATGGTCGGGGTTACGGCGATTGCGGCGGGGCCGGTGGATTTCGGTGTTGGGGTGGGAGGCCGGGTTATTGCGGGTGCTTTGGAAGGCTTTTTTTAGGTTGAACTGCTGCAGATAGACGCGGACCATTCTGATGGCGAGGGCGACGAGGGTAATGATGGCGGCGTAGCCGATGAAGGGCCAGACCTGGGCGGGGTTCATCTTTTTCAGGACGACGGGATATTGGAGGCCGATGAGCAGGAAGATGAGGCCGTTGAGGAGGAAGATGATGACGTCCCAGAAGTGGCGGGATTGTTGTTTTATGGCGTCGGGGAAGCGTTCCCGGCTGAGCTTGGACATGCCGAGGCCGAGGATGACGACTGCGATAACGCCGGATACTTTGAAGTGTTCGGCGAGGAGGTAGGTGACGAAGGGCATCAACAGGAGGAGGCTGATGACGACCAGGTCGTTTTTGCGGAAGAGGCGGAGGGTTTGGGCGACAAGGAAGGAGACGATTACGCCGGTGAGGATGCCGCCTCCGAGGACGATCAGGAATTGGAAGGAGGCGCGCCAGAATACGAATGCGATCCCGGTTACGGCGCCTGCGGCGAAGCGATAGGCGACCAGGGCGGAGGCGTCGTTGACGAGACTTTCGCCTTCGAGGATGGTGATGGTATTGTGGGGCAGGCCGAGGCCTTTTGTGATGCCGATGGCGGCGACGGCGTCGGTTGCGGAGAGGATGGAGCCGAGGACGAAGGCGAGGGGCCAGGTCATTCCGGGGATGATGAAATGAACGATAGCGGCAATGCCGATGGTGGTCAGGAATACGAGACCGATGGCGAGGGTGCCGATGGTATTCAGGTTGGTCCGGAATTCTTTGAAGGAGATATTGAAGGCCGCGTCATATAATAATGGCGGCAGGAAGAGGAGCATGACGATTTCGGGGTTGAGCTCGATGTCGGGTATGGAGGGGACGAAGCCGATGGCGATACCGGCGATGAGCAACAGGACGGGTACCGGGATCTTTATTTTGTCGGCGATACCGGAGACGCCGATCATGAGGGCCATGATAATCAATATGAGGGTATAGTTTTCCATCGAAATTTTTAAAGGGCGAAAAATATTTTTGTTGAACTAGTTTTATAGTTTATATTTGAACTATAAAACTAGTTCAATGAATCGTCTTACAAAGGCTGAGGAACAAATTATGAAAGTTTTGTGGAAGTTGGGCAGTGGTTTGTTGATGGAGATAACGGAGAATATGCCGGAGCCGAAGCCGCATAAGAATACGGTCGCGACGGTATTAAAGACGATGATCGAGAAGGGGTTTGTGACTACGGAGAATGTGGGGCGGTTTTTTCGGTATCATCCGGCGGTGACCAAGGATGAGTATTCTGCGTTTTCGTTGTCGAGTGTAGCTGCGGAGTATTTCGAGGGGTCGTTTCCAAGTGTCGTTTCGTTTTTGGTCGATGAGGATAAGCTGTCCGTAAAAGATTTGGAGCTGCTGTTGCAGCAATTAAAGAAGCCTAAAAAGTAATGTTATGCATTTGTTAGCCTTCTATCTTATCAAGGCGGTGGGAGTCAGCGGTATTTTGTATGGATATTATATGCTGGTCCTGCGTAATAAAAAGTTTCATGTGTATAACCGGTTTTTCCTGCTGGGGAGTATGGTGGTGAGTTTGGTTGTGTCGCTGGTGAATATAAAGGTAAATGAGGTGCAGCCGGCTGGGCGGCTCTTTGTTCCTGTTTTGCGGGTGGCGGGTGGTGGTGATAGTTCTTCTTCTTCTTCGGTCGGGTGGGAATGGGGGATTGCGGTGGTTAGTTTTTTTCTGCTGTGCAAGATGTTATTCAAGATAGGCTGGATATATAGGGTGAAGAGGGATGGGGTGAAGAGTCGCAGGAAAGGGTTTACTTTTATCGAAACATCGGTAAGGCAGGCTCCCTTTTCATTTTTGAATAATCTTTTTTGGAGGGAGGGGATGCCGATGGATGAGAAGATTTATACGCATGAGCTGGCTCATATCCGGCAGGGGCATACTTATGATAAATTGTTTACACAGGCGGTTACTTGTGTGTGTTGGATGAACCCTTTTTACTGGCTTATTCAAGGAGAGCTGAATGCGCTGCATGAGTTTATGGCGGATTCGGCGGCCATCGAGGACGGGGATGGGGCCGGGTTTGCGGAGATGCTGCTGCGGGTTCATGATGGCGGGAGGTATCTGTCCGGTTCCAATTCATTTTTTCACCCATCGATAAAACGCAGATTATTTATGATTACGACTTCAAGCAAGGCTTCGTATGCATATACGAGGAGAATAATGGCGCTGGTGGTTGGCGTCGTGGTGTTTGGTTTTTTTTCTGTGAGTTTGAAAGCGCAGGATACCGTCAAGGTGATAGATCACATAGAAATTCACGGGCAGACGGGGATTGGGGATACGGCTATCGTTTATTTTAAAGATGGAGCGGTTAAAAGATTCCTGATGAATGACCCTGCTCAATACAAAGTGTTCAAGGAAAAATATGAGCCGTTGTTGCCGCATCCTGCGGGACCCGATTCGAAGGTAATGGCGGAAGCGCGGCCGTACCGGGAATTGCATGAGGCTGTGGCTTATGAGCCGCTGGCGCCGATTCCTGCGCAGATCAGTCGAATTACTTTTGGTCCGTCAAAGATTTGGCTGACGCTGACGAACGGCAAGAAAGAGCAATATGATTTAACCAATGCGGATGAAGTGAAAAACTTCGAGTCAAAATACGGAAAGTTGAAGGTAAAATGATTAAAAGTATGCTGGCAAGCATTCTATGCATTGCTATTGCCTATTCTGCGGGGGCGCAGCCGAGGTTGACTGCGAAGGAGCGGAATGCGGTTATCGATAGTCTTGTTGCGAAGCTGGGACGGATTTATGTTTATGAGGATGTGGCGCAGAAGATGGGGGATGTGCTGAGGCTTCATCGGAGCAGGGGCGATTATGATACGGTTAGTGATCGGGCAGTTTTTGCGAGGATGCTGACGTCTGAATTACGGGCTATCAGCAAGGATGGTCACCTGGGGGTGGATTATTCTGCTGCTGGAGTTAAGGATGAGTCGCCGGGCTCGCCGTCGGAGGAGGTGGTTATGCAGTTCAGGAACACGTGGGCGCGAAGCAATTTCAATTTCAAGAAGGTCGAGGTGATGGAGGGGAATGTGGGTTTGCTGGAATTGAATACGTTCTTTCCGGCGGAATGGATTAAGGAGCTGGCGCAGTCGGCTATGAGTTTTTTGGGGAATACGGATGCGGTCATCATCGATTTGCGCAATAATCATGGGTTTGCGCCGGATGGGGTGTTGTTGATGGAGAGCTATTTTTTTAACGATGCGGTTCACCTGAGCGATGCTTATGACCGGGATGGGGGGACGATGCGGCAGACCTGGACGATGCCGGTGGTGGCGGGGAGGAGGCTGGGGGAGGTGGACGTTTATATATTGGTCGGCAGGAATACGTTTTCGGCTCCGGAGGATTTTACCTATAACATGCAGGCGATGGGCCGGGCAAAGGTTGTCGGGGAGGTTACGGGAGGTGGGGCGCATGGGACGAGGCCTTTTAAGGTTGGGGAATATTTTACGGCTTCGATTCCGTTTAGCTATAGTGTTAGTACGGTTACGCATACGGATTGGGAGGGGAGGGGCGTGCAGCCGGATGTCGTTGTGCCGGCGGATAAGGCGTTGCTGACTGCGCAGGTTATGGCTATTCGGGCGTTGGTGAAGCGAATTGCCGGGCAGGCGGATAGGGTGGCGGAGCTGGAGAAGATTATCCGTCAGAAGGAGGGTGAATTGGCGGCGATGCGGTAGGTCATTCCACGAGCTGCTCGCTGCCGACCATTACGGCCAGGGAGAGGGCGGCCATGTCGCCGATGCTTTCGCCGAGGCCTGCGGGGAGGATGCGGAAGTTTTCGAGGGAGCCGTGGTAGGCTTCTTTTTTTATTACCTCATACATTTTTGGGTCGATGAGTTGTTTTGCGCGGCCGTAGATGCTGCCGAGGATGATAAGCTCGGGGTTGAGGAGGTCGACGAACATGGCGATAGCGCGGCCG
The DNA here is from genome assembly GCA_018267545.1 of Bacteroidota bacterium. Classification (GTDB taxonomy): domain Bacteria; phylum Bacteroidota; class Bacteroidia; order Chitinophagales; family Chitinophagaceae; genus Puia. The sequence goes on along the minus strand of JAFDYG010000450.1, from coordinate 2,895 downwards.
AGGTATTCGGCAGAGAGCTCGTAGACTTCTTTTGCGGTTGGATCGCCATTGATGGCAGCGTCTGCGATGGTGCGGGCGGTTATGGAGGAAAGGTCTTCGATACTTTTGCAGTAGGAGACCGACTGGCCGACCTGGATGCGTTCGCGGGCTTTGATCTGACCCAGCTGGGCGAGGCCGCCGCCGCTGCAGTAGCCTTCGAAGGAGCCGGCTTTGCCGAAGCCTACGGGGCCTATGTGGTCGAGGCGGATGTGGCCGACTTCTCCTGCGAGGTCGGAGGGGCCGGAGTAGAGGCGGCCGTCGAGGATGAGGCCGGCGCCCATGCCGGTGCCGAAGGTGAGGAATATTAGATTATCTGTGCCGCGGCCTGCGCCGTATTTCCATTCAGCGACGGCGCAGGCGTTGGCGTCGTTTTGGAGGAGGGTGGGTTTGTTGTTGAAGCGTTTTTGCGTCAAGTCGACGATGGGGATATTGTCCCAGCCGACGAGGTTGGGGGGAGAGAGGATGAGGCCTTTTTTGCTGCTCAGCGGGCCGCCGCAGCTGATGCCGATGCCGGTTATTGCTTCGAGGGGGATGTTGTGTTGGGTTAGGAGGGTTTCGGCTTCGGTGAATAGTAGCTCTATCATCTCGTACACGGGCAGGTTGGTGTCTACGCGTTTTTTGTCTACGATATCGAGGTTATCTGTGCCGAGTATGACGGCGCATTTGGTTCCTCCTATGTCAAATCCTAATAGCATGGTTACTGGTGCGGTTTGGTGATGGGCGGTTTAGTCTTTTAAAGGGCTGATCTTGATGTTGCGAAAGTTTACTTTGCCGTGTTTGGCGTAGAGCCAAATGGTGTCTCCGTTCTGTTCATAGGTACGATTGACGATGGTCCGGTGGTGGTTGACGTCGACGTCGAGGATGCCGTCCTTGATGATGATGTCGAGGGCGATGAGTTTATCGAGGTTGTCAACGCCGTAGATGGTGGTGTTGCCGAGGGAAACGGTTTTGTTGTGGGCGGAGAGGTTGAGGCGGTAGCCGCTGTCACCGGTTGAATCCGATTTTAGATAGATGCCGTATTCTTCGTTGGCGCCGATGGGTTCGACCTGGAGGGTGATGCGGCAGTTGGCGGGGACCTGGGATATGCGTGATGTTGCGACGCCGCCGGGGGAATGAAGGAGGGCGTCTTTTATTGTGACGGAGGTTTCGGTGGCGGGGATCATCTCGGCGGGGAAGCGGGTGTCGAGGGTGCCATCGGGTTGTTGGATCACTTCGCGGAACAGGGAGTTGCCGCCGAAAATTTCATGGTTATGGTCTTTGCTGTCTTGTCTGTTGGGGACCCAGGCGGCGGCTATGCGGCGGTCGTTTTTGAAGCTGGCAGTCTTTACGACATTGGCCCATTGTTCGTTTAGCGCCTGGTAGCGCGGCTCTTCCCAGGGGCCGTAGGGGCTGCGGGATTTTACGTAGTAGGTGTCGCTGTTGTCGCTATAGACTAAATAATACCAGCCTTTCCAGAGAAAATAGTCGGGACATTCGGGGACGGAGGGCTGGCCGGTGAGGATGGGTTCGTGTACGGTCCATTGTTTGAGGTCTTTGGAGGAGAGGTGGACGAGACAGCCGGCGAGGCTTTTCATGACGGGGTTGTTCTGTTCGCTTGATACGAACAGGTGGAACTCGCCCTGGGCGTCTACGAATACCTTGGGGTCTCTGAAGTTGCGTTTGCTATAGCCGGGTGCGGAGGTGTAGAAGGGGTTTGGTTTTTGTTTGTCGAAGTGGAAGCCGTCGTCGCTGATGGCGTAGCTGAGCTGTTCGTTTACTTTGCCTTCTTCGTTGATGAGGCGGGTGGCGTAAAAGGCGTAGTATTTTTTATTGTGGTATACGACGGAGCCGGTACAGATGGATTTTTCCCAGGCCTCGTCGATGCCGAGGACGATGGGGAATTGCTGCCAGGTTTTAAGGTCGGAGGATTTGCTGAGGACCCATTGGTGCCCGCCGAGACCGTTGAGGCTTTTGTGGTGGGCGGAGTCGAGCAGCCAGTAGTAGTAATAGACGCCGTCCTTCGAGAAGGGGATGCAGTCTCCGACGAAGAGGTTGCCTTTTGGCTTGAAGTACTGCATGGTGGTGGTGGATTGGATGGAGGGGTCGTATTTTACTCCCAGCTGGGCTTTGGAATGGACGATTAGTGATGCCAGTACGATGGCGAGGAATAGATGCTTCATGATTTGCAGACGTTTTAAATGTTACGGGGACTTCCACCGGCGCGCCAGTGCTGTTCGATTTCTTCGAGTGATTTACCTTTTGTTTCGGGTATATAGTAATTCCCCCAGACGAGACCGAGGAGGCAGACGATTGCGTAGCACCAGAAGGTGAAGTCGACGCCGAGGGCGTTTACGAGCTTTAGGAAGGTAAAGGCGATGATGGCGTTGAAGCCCCAGTGTGCGAGGGAGCCGATGCTCATGCCGATACCGCGGACGTTTAGCGGGAAGACTTCGGAGATCAGCAGCCAGCCGAGCGGGGCCAGGCTGATGGCGATAAAAATGATATAGCAGACGATGCTGGCTACGGCGAAGTAGGGAAGGCTGGCGCCGAGCTGGTCTTTGAAATAAAAGCAGGCTCCGAGCATGGCCAGGGAGGGGATCATGCCGGAAATACCGATTTTGTATAGTTTTCTGCGACCGACTTTATCGAGGAGGAGTACGGAGAGGAAGCAGGCCAGGACGTTAACCGTGCCGATGATGATGGCCGGCAGGATGGAGTCGGTGTTGCTGACTACGCCGGCCATGTTGAAGATGATAGGGGAGTAGTAGATGATGGTATTGACGCCGGAGAACTGCTGGAAGAAGAAGATGCCGATCGTGATGATGAGCGGTGCGCGGAGCCAGGGTTTGAGGATTTCGCCGGCGGTTGATTTCTGCT
>JAFDYG010000044.1 GCA_018267545.1 Bacteroidota bacterium | reverse complement strand
CTTCCCACCACGACGTACGCTCCGAAGACGTGGACCTTCGCAGACTCGGGGCCGTCCTGTGGCTGGCGCACGAGCGGCAGCCCAAAGACTTCGAAGAGCTGGTCCTGCTCGAGGGCGTCGGTCCGCGTACCCTTCAATCCCTGGCCCTGGTCAGCGAAGTCATCCACGGCACTCCTTCCCGCTTTAAAGACCCGGCCCGATTCGCCTTTGCGCATGGCGGCAAGGACGGCCACCCCTTCCCCGTACCCATCGACGTATACGATGAAACCATCGGCATTCTTCAGACGGCCGTTCAGAAGGCAAAGATTGGTCATAGCGATAAATTGGACGCGGTAAAGAAGCTCAGCGAGCTGACACAGAAGGCGGAAAAGGATTTTATCCCCTCCGGAGGAGTACAGGAATGGATCAACAAGGAACGGGAAGACTCGTGGAAATATGGGGGACGGACCGTCTTCGGCAGGGAAAAGCCTCCAGCAGAGCTGGAGAAAGCACGACAATTGAGGCTGTTCTAAATGCCTTTACGCAAGGAAGCCGACCGCCGGCCTTTCAAATGAGGATTTTTGGCTAATAACAGGTCCGCCTTCTTCTGGGTTTCCTGGGTATTCAGCCATTTTTTCATCAGCTTGCGCAAGACCTTTGCCTTTTCGAGGTTTTCTTTTGTGGAATCAATCATAACAAGGTTCCTTAACCGTGATTCAGAAGTATTTCAGAGTTCTCAAAAATACAACATCACGATGGGCATCGCCAGCCGGCGAGACCCCTGATTCCTGTCCTTAATGGTTTCCTTTAGAAGCCCTCTTTACAAATTTTTTATTGTGCGTGTAGAACAATATCTCGTTGTAGAATTTATTCTACTTTGACAACTTTTAATGTTTGCTGTCTGCGTGAAATTGCAACCGATAACAAGTATGATCCTTTCCCGAGGGAAGACAATGAAGATAGCGTAAAGCTATTGACTCCTTTCTGCAAGAACAGCTTTTGCCGCTGTACGATCTTTCCATTCATATCCGTAACGGTTAGCTGTGTCTGTTCCGCCTCCGGCGCGTTCACGGTCAGCACCACCTGTTGCTGGAAAGGATTGGGGAAAGCCGCTACGGACGCGCCCTGCGAGGCCGTTCCTATGCGCAGTACGGAGCTATAGGTGTAGCGCCCGTCCAGGTCGGCCATCTTGAGCCGATACAGGTAAGACGGGCTGCCGACCGGGGGCAGCGCATCCGTATAGTTGTAGTGTAGTGTCTGCGAGCTGTTGCCTGCCGCTTGTACGGAACCGATGGTCGAGAAGTCGGTGCCGTTGTTCGCGCGTTGCACTTCGAAATGAGAGGTGTTGCTTTCTTGTGCCGTAGTCCATTGTAATTGAACGTTATCGTCAGCGAGTCGTCCGCTAAAGTTGATCAAGGTCAAGGGAAGATTGGTCGCGGCGATCGCGATATTGTCCGTGACCATAAACGTGATATTTAAATTTGTGCTTGACGCCTGCTTGAAGGAAATCTGGTCGACGCTGCTAAAGGCGAGAATGCTGGAAACGTCGAATTTTGTCCAGGCAGTAGTCGGCGTTCCCGCCAGCGTCATGGTCAGCGTAGCTCCCGGTACGGCAACTCCAAGCCGAAAACCGGTCAGCGTGATATCGGCGGAACCGCTGCCCATTATATTGGCTCTGAAGAAGATCGATTTTAGTGAGACGGGCGCGCCGTCGTTTGTCTTGATGAACGTCTGGCCATCCGGAACGGCGGCATTTATTCCGGTCCTTATACAAAAATCGGAGGTGCTGCCGTCATCCGCGCCGCCGCCGTTGGGGACAAGTATCGCCAGAGAAGTGGAGGTGCCCGTGACGGTGTAATCCCAACCGGAACCACCCACGTTGAGAGCGGTCAGCGTATTGACGCCGCCGGAACCCAACGAGGTCGTCCCTGAAAACAGACCGCTAAAGGTAGTGGTCCCGATGACGGGAGAAGCCGTGACGTGTGCCGGAGCCGTCCTTGCTTGAACAAAGACCCCGGACAAACACAGGACCAGGAGAAGGGGATAGAATCGCAGAGTTAAACGCATAAATAGGGATTTTGCCATCCGGTTGAAAAATCTTGTTTTATGAACAGAGCGGGATCGTCCCATTCTATTCCTGTCAGGGTCTCGACAATATCGTTCTCCGGAAGACCCGTTATCCGTGACAGGACGGGCTTTCGGATATAGACCGGCGTGTCTGTTCTCACCGGGCAGGTCGATAGGGCCAGCACGCTGCGGGGTCCGACGGGACGTACCTGACCGAAGGATGCCGCGAGGCTTTCGCGGCTGACCGGTTTTTTTGCGTCTTCCAGCGCGGCAGCGAGAACCAGTCCCGCCTCGTAGGCCAGCAGGGCAAATGCATTGGGGGATTCGCCCCAGTCCTGGGTATAGTCCTGTACGAAGCTTCGGTTGTCGGGAGTGTCCAGCGACAGTGCCCAGGTAGAAGCGTTGTAGAGATCGACCCCGGATGGAATTTGCGTCAGCAGCCCGTCTTCTACCATAAATGGGTTGACGGTCAAACCTACTTTCGAAGCCAGGTCGTGTTCCTGGAAGAGCTGCAGGAATTGTTCTCCTTCTTTTCCCGAAAGCAGCGCGTGGGTATGCTGCGGCTGCTGCTCCTTGATAAAGCTTATCAAAGGCATCGTATCGGGCGGGCCGGTGATATTCCTTACGACATTCATCTTGACTGTTTCCGCTCCGGAGAAAGAAGTGCCGATCCGGAAGGAATCGTGCAGGTCGTAGCCGCTTTCATAGATCGACATATTGATCGAAGGCTCGCCGCCATATTTCTTTTGCGCCCACTTCCCCATTGCCCATTCACTCTTCCAGAGATGGAGGCTATTGTAAAAAAGATAATTCGAGCTGATGTCCTTGGGCTGGTCTGCTCCAAGATTTAGGAAGATAACCGGCGTCCGGTTGCTTTCCACCATGGGGATGATTCCCCTGGCTGTCTTTGTGCCGAGTACTCCGATAACCAGGTCGACCTGCTCGTAACGGAGGAGCTTCTTCAATGCTTCCTCCGTTTCTTTGAGTCCGCCGGACTGGATATATTCGGGATATGACTCGACCCGGACGCCGGCCCCTTCCTGTTTTAGTGCGGTGTCAACTCCCTGTTGCAGGTCCTTACGCAGCTGCCTGAAAACTCCCGAATAAGGGATCAGCCAGCCTATCTTCAATTGTTTTGGTCTGTTCATAAAACGACCCGGTTCGAATTAGTTCCGGGAAGGATAAATGCCTTGAAGAGCGATGATGAAATTGAGAGCGAGATAGGGTTGGATGTTGTTGATAGGAATATTGTTGCCGGTTAATCCCGTAGTACCGTTTCCGATGTTCAGCTGAGTGTTGGGCGCCTGGTTGTTGTAGCCCGCAATGGGAAGCGTATTCAGCGTGTCATACGGAGCCGCCAGGGTATTGGTGCCTGCAGCCGGATTGCTGACCGTCGCCTGTGCATTCGATGCGGATACCGTAAAGGTGTGCGCGTGGGACGGAAGGTTTTGCGTCGTCAGCGTAGTGTTTTCATTTCCGCCCGTCTGTCCCAATACATATGGACTGAGGCCCGCGCCGTTTCCTGCGCCGATGGGTACGCGGCCTTGTAAGTTGGGTAATAAAAACGTCGTTTGTCCATTACCGCCATACGTGGTTCCCAAAAGCGAAAACAGGGCGGTGTTTTGAGCAATAGAAAGGGTTTGTCCTGCGCAAAGGGCCCAACCCACGGGCGCGAAGTTGACTGGCCATAATAGAATACACGCCAAAAATGTCTCCATTGTGAAGAGTTTTAGGTATTAAAGAATAATAGTTATGCCTTCGGACCTTTTGGATCCGTCAATGCCGGGGAACAGTAAGACAGGTGCTAAGGGAGCGGTTCTACTAAAGTTGGCCTTTTCGAATGAGATGAGAAAAATATGTAGGGGTCAGTGTTAGGTGTTACACTCTGACTAAAGGTAGAGCAATTTTTATTACCGCAATAATAATTTTTGGCTGCTTTTCGCTACATATTGTATGCGCCATAATACGCTGCACCCTGCAGCGCCATCTTATCATTCAAGACGACGTGTACAGGTACACGATCGGAGAGTTCGTGCAT